>NZ_JBFUCN010000017.1:0-94482 GCF_056405195.1 Polaromonas sp. P1_H6 | reverse complement strand
ACCCCGTCTGGACCGAGCACCGCAGGTTGCCCGTAGCGAAGCGCAGGGACGCAGCAACCAGGGTCGCCTTTTCTTTTGCTTACTTTTCTTTTGGCGAAGCAAAAGAAAAGTGAGTAGCCGCCGGGCTACCCCCGGCCAGCAACCCTCAGAGGAGAGCGCCCCGCCGGAGCAAAACCCGAACTCAGGCCGGCCGCCGGGCCAACAAAGCCCAAACCCCAGCCATAGACAACAACGCCCCACCCGCAAAATTAAACCTCCGCTGCGCCCGCGGCGAAGCCAGCAGCGTGCGAGCCGAGGCGGCAAACACCGCATAAAGCGTGGCGTTCAAACTAGCCATCACCACAAAGGTCACGGCCAACACCCAGAGCTGGCGAGTGACGTCGGCAGCCGGGTTGATGAACTGCGGCAGGAAGGCCACAAAAAACACAATCCCTTTGGGGTTGAGCGCGGTGACCAGATAGGTGTTGCCGAACAGCTTCCACAAGGAGCCCGGGGCTTCGGGCGCCGCGGCCTGCATGGGTGAAATGCCGGCACGCAAGAGTTTGATGCCGAGGTAGAGCAGGTACAGGCCGCCGGCCCACTTGACCACCGTGAACCAGAAGGCCGACGCCGCCAGCAGCGCGCCCAGGCCGAACAGGGACACGACCAGCGCGGTCGAGTCGCCCAGCGCCACGGCGGCAACCAGCGGGATGTTGGCCCGCTTGCCATGCGCCATCGAATAGCTGATGACCGTGAGGATGGTCGGGCCGGGAATGATGAGCAGGACGGCGGTTGCGGCGACAAAAGCGAGCCAGAGCTGGAGGGACATGGTGCGTGTTTCCGAAGTTGCGGGGCCATGAAGCCATGAAGGGGGATTGGGTTTCATGATAACGCCGGCCGCCCGCATCTGCCTAAAATCGCCCATGCCTTCCGCCACCCCACCCAAGCCTCCCGCAGCAGCCGCATCACCCGCCGCGGGCCTTTTTACCGACGACAGCCGGACCACGCGTTGCGCCTGGTGCCAGGCCACGGCGGTTTACCGCAACTACCACGACAGCGAATGGGGTTTCCCGGTCGACGACGAGCGCCGGCTGTTCGAGAAGATCTGCCTCGAAGGTTTCCAGGCCGGCCTGAGCTGGCTGACGATTTTGAACAAGCGCGAATCCTTTCGCAGCGCCTTCGCCAACTTCGACGCCGAGCAGGTAGCCCGATTCGACGCGCGCGACATCAAGCGCCTGGTCAACGATGCCGGCATCGTTCGCCACGCGGGCAAAATCGCCTCGACCATCAACAACGCACAGCGTGTGATCGAGCTGCGCAAAGAGTTCGGCTCACTGGGCGCTTTTGTCTGGCGGCTGGAGCCGGAGGCCAAAAGCCGGCCCGCGCGCATCACGCACGAGGCTGTCAAGGCCATGCCCACTTCACCGGCCTCGACCACGCTGTCCAAGGACCTCAAAAAACGCGGCTGGACTTTTGTCGGGCCGACCACGATGTACGCCTTCATGCAGGCCATGGGACTGGTCAACGACCACATCGAGGGTTGCGCAAGCCGCAAGGCGGCGCTGGCGGCGCGCAAGGCCTTTACGCCGCCCAAGGTGTCGTAAGTTATAGCCAGCGGGCGCGCTTGAAGCGCCAGTAGAGAAGCGAGCAAGCCACCACAATCATGCTGATCGCCATGAGGTAGCCGTAGCGCCATTTAAGTTCGGGCATGGCTTCAAAGTTCATGCCCCATATGCCAGCAAACGCCGTACAGACCGCAAAGATACTGGCCCAGGCCGCGAGCTTCTTGGTCACTTCGCTTTCCTCGATGGTCACCATCGCCAGGTTCACCTGGATGGCCGTGCCAATCGTGTCGCGCATGTTTTCGATCAGCGCATTGATGCGCGTCAAATGATCGACCACATCGCGGAAATAATCCTGCACGCCGGCGCAAATCTGCGGCACGCGTCCGCCGTAAAGTTTGCTGGCGCCTTCAAGTAGCGGCGCAACCGCATGCTTGAGCACCATCACGCTGCCCTTGAGTTCGTAGAGCCGTTCGATGTTCTTGCGCGCGGCGCCGGGCGTGAAGATGTCTTTCTCGATCAGCTCCAGCTCGGTCTCGAGTTCGTCAAGAACGGGAAAGTAGCGGTCCACCACCGCGTCCATCAAGGCATACAGCACAAAACCCGAGCCGTTGCGCAACAGCTCCGGCTCGCGCTCGCAGCGTTCGCGCACACCCAGGAAACCTTTGTTGCTGCGGTTGCGCACCGAGAGCACATAGTTCTTGCCGGTGAACACGTCGACCTCGCCGACGTGAAGCTCGCCCGGCTTGTCGGTGGAAGGCTCTACCAGGTGCAGCACCGAAAACAGCGAAGCACCGTATTCCTCGATCTTGGGCCGCTGGTGGCCGTGCCGGGCGTCTTCGACCGCGAGTTCATGCAGGCCGAACTCGTGCTGCATTTCCTCGAGTTCTTCCGGCGTGGCGTCTTGCAGCGCCACCCAGACAAAAGCATCGGGCCGGCAGATGTAGTCGCTGATCTCACTGACCGGGATGTCGGCGAGTTTGGTGCCGTTCTGGTAAACCACGCAATTGATAAGCATCTGTGAATCCCAAGTTGGCCTCTTGCGTGGATTCTGGCACAGCGGCCACCGGGCACAAGCCCAGGCTCAGACAGCTTTACGCGGCACCACCAGCTTGTAGGTCGACTGCTGCAGCACGTCTCCGTGCTGGTTGAGTGTCTGGCTGCGCACCACCACCCGGCCCCGGTCGGGCCGCGACGCCGAGGGGGTCACGCTGACCACCTCGGTTTCCACATGCAGCACGTCGCCGGGGCGTGTCGGTTTGGGCCAGCTGATTTCACCACCGGCGCCTATGATGCCGCCGGCCAGCGGCAGGCCGCCGCCCACCAGCAATCGCATGGTGACGGCCGCCGTGTGCCAGCCGCTGGCGGCCAGGCCGCCAAAGAGAGTCGCCTTGGCGGCTTCGTGGTCCAGATGGAAAGGCTGGGGATCAAACTGTGCTGCGAACGAGATGATTTGCGCCTCGTCCAGCGCGTACTCGCCGCTCACAAAACGGTCGCCCACCCTCAGGTCATCGAGGTAGTGCCGCGTGGCCGCGTCGGGTGTTTGCGTCATGGTGTTCATGGGCTGTCCTTGATGCGAGATCGCCGATTCACGCTGCGGCCTTGGCGGCCATCTGCCTCGGCAACAGCGCCTCGCGGATCGGCAGGTTCACCAGCGCGGCGCCAACGGCCAGCACGATGTCGATATACCAGACCCAGTCGTAGCTGCCCGTGGCCTGGAACACATAACCACCCAGGAAGGCGCCCAGGAAGCCGCCCACCTGGTGCGACAGCATGACCACGCCGAACAGCATGGCCATGTTGGCCGTGCCGAACATCTTCGCGACCAGGCCCACTGTGGGCGGAACGGTCGACAGGAAGGTCACGCCCATGACGGCGGCAAAGATCAGCATCACGGCCGGTGTCTTGGGCGCCAGCAGGAAGACGAGCACGGCCAGTCCACGCGTCGCGTACAGCAGGGCCAGCAGCGACTTCATGCGCCACCGCCCCACGGCCCAACCCATGGACAGGCTGCCGACGATGTTGAACAGGCCAATCATCGCCAGCGACCAGCCGCCGATTTCAGGCGGCAGGCCGCAGGCCGCCACCACGCCCGGCAGGTGGGTGGCCAGGAAGGCCACATGAAAACCGCAGACCAGAAAGCCGGCGGCCAGGTAACGGTAGCTGGGTGTGGCGATCGCCTGGCTGACGGCCTGGCGCGCACTGAGCGCTTTGGTGCCTGAGGCCGCAGCGGCCTGCGCCGCCAGCGCTTTCGAGTTGCCCTTGAGCACCAGCACCGCCGGCACAGCCAGCAGCACCAGCGCGCCCAGCCACTGCATCGCGCTGGCCCAGCCGACCGCGGCGGTGAGGCCGATGGCAATCGGCGCCATCGCGAACTGGCCGAAGGAGCCGCCGGCGTTGACGATGCCCGTGGCCAGGCCGCGCTTTTCCGGCGCCACCAGCCGTGTGCTTGCGGCCATCAGCACCGAGGGGCCGGCCATGCCGGCGCCTCCCGCGGCCAGCACGCCGATCGCAAAGATCAGCCCGGCCGTGCTGGTCATCAGCGGCGTGATGATGGTGCCCACGGCCACCAGCAGCACACCGAAAAAAATCMCGCGGCCGGTGCCTATGCGGTCGGCCACCGCGCCGGCAAAGGGCTGCGTCAACCCCCACCAGAGCTGGCCGAAGGCGAAGGCCAGGCTGATGCTGCCTATGCCCAGCGCGGTCGAGGTATTGAGCGCCGAGAGGAACAGGCCCATGGTCTGGCGCACGCCCATGGTCAGGGCAAAAGTGCCGCCGGCCGCCAGCAGCACCAGCCACATGGCGATATGGCGGGCGGCGGGGGGTGAAGCCGCAGCGGCGGAACTGGAAGGCAGGGGTTTATTCATCGTCGGCTCCTGATTCGATGGGGGATAAAAGTTCCAGGGATTCATTGATCAGTGTGTGCAGCGCCAGCACCCTTTCGACGCCCAGCAGCGCGTTGAGCTGCTCCTGTGCGGCCTTCCAGCGCGCGCGGGCTTCTTCGCGTTTGGCGCGGCCCGCGTCGGTGAGCACCACGGTGCGGCTGCGCGCGTCACTGCCCGCGGTGAGCTCTATCCAGCCGGCGTCTATCAGCGGCTTGAGGTTGCGCGTCAAGGTGGAGGCGCTCATCTTCATGCCGCGCGCCAGCTCGCCGGGCCGCATGGGGCCCAGCTTGAGTACATAGGTCAACAGCGAGTACTGCGTGGTCTTCAAGCCCGCCTTGGTCATTTCAAGGTCGTAGTGGTGCGCGACGCGGCGCATCAGCTGCCGCAGCTTGACATTGGTGCAGCCCTGCACTTTGAGTTCGGCCTGGGTTGACAGGCGGGTTTTCTCGTTCATAATTTGATTGTAGCTACAACTATTGCATATGCAACACTTATGAACACCATGACCCCACAAGAAACATTGGCTCAGTGGATGGAACAGAGCGCCGCGGTGCGCGACCGCATGGAAAAAGGCGGCGGCAGGCCAGGCCTGGCACGGCCGGAAGACGTGGCCGGCAAAACCGGCATGGAGGTGATGACCGCCATGCTGGCCGGCAAACTGCCCTATCCTTACATCGCCGAGACCCTGGACTTTGCGCTGATCGAGGTCGAGCCCGGCAAGGCCGTGTTCCAGGGCACGCCGCAGCTCAAGCACTACAACCCGCTGGGCACGGTGCACGGCGGCTGGTACGCCACGCTGCTGGACTCCGCCGTGGGCTGCGCCGTGCACACCATGATGCCCGCGGGCCGGGCCTACACCACGGCCGAACTGAGCCTCAACATCGTGCGCGCCGCCTCGCACAAGACCGGGCCGCTGCGCGCCATAGGCACCGTGATCCACTGCGGCCGCCAGCTGGCCACCGCCGAAGGCCGCATCGTCGGGCCGGACGGCAAGCTGTATGCGCATGCGACCACGACCTGCCTGGTGTTTGAGGTGCCGGGGCAAAAGTAGCCTGGCGGCATGACCCACGGCCACGCTGCGGAGCCAGCTACAAGACTGTGGCGTGAATGCCGAATCGCACGGCTCTGCACCACGAAAGCTCAAGAAAAGTACACCCTTACACAGGGAAGCACTTTAGGATTTCGGCGTGTTGCAAGCACGCTGTATCACTGCGCGCTCAGGTTCAACCTTAAACATCCATGCCTTGAGGAATCAACTGTGCGGCTGCTACTCATCCCGTTTATTCTCGTTGCCTTGTCTGGTTGCGCTGCGATGTACGAAGGTCCCAAAGAGGGACAAGCCCACGCCCGGCTACGCGTCATCTCGTCTGCCGGTGAACCCGTCGAAGCCAACTTGGTGGAGTGCTCGGGCAACGGTAAAACGTCAACGCTGGGCTACTTTGATCCCCTGTCGGCCATCAAGGCGGGCAAGCCACCCCCGTCAAAAGTGATCGGAATGCCCGACACCAAACATTCATCCATCGGGGTCTTTGAGCACAACATCCCGGTTGGCGCCCCATTGGGCGTCAGATTCGTGGGTACCCGCAATTTTGGCCGGTTCAGTATGTCCTGCAATGTGACAGCTTATTTTGTACCGCAAGCGGGCCGCGACTATCTGGCACGTTATGGCTCAACGAACGTCGGAAGGGAGTTCGCAAAGGTTTGCGAGGTCATCGTGGAGGAAATCATTCCCTCCAATGCCCGGGTTTCTGAAACAGTGCCGGTGCAGACGGCATCCGCCGGATGCTCCAAGATTCTCTAGCCACTTGAAAAAACCCTGCCCCGTGCGCACCATGATGCCCGCGGGCCGTGCCTGCACCACGGCCGGCTGAGCATCAACATCGTGCGCCGCCCGCGTTGCGGGCCGTTTGCCTTGCAGGTCTAGAATCCGGCCTGCCCCTTCCTTCAGAGCCGCCATGGATGCACCTACATTGAGCGCCGTAATCTATGTTCGCCGCCCTGTCCTTGCCGACGAGCGCGCGTTTCTTTCCGCGGCGCGCGCCAGCCGCAAGCTGCATCACCCATGGACGACCGCGCCGGACACACCGGCCCTGTTTCGCGCCTACATCGAACGCATGGGCTTGCCCACCAATAGCGCTTTCCTTGTCTGCCGCCGCGACACCCACGCTCTGGTGGGTGTCGTCAATGTCACGAATATCATCCTGGGCCTGTTTCGCAGTGGCTACCTCGGCTATTACGCTTTCGCGGGGCATGAGCGGCAAGGCCTCATGCGCAAGGGCCTGCGGGCCGCCGTGGGGCACGCATTCAAGTCACTCAAGCTGCACCGCCTGGAAGCGAATATCCAGCCGGAGAATGCGGCTTCCATTGCCCTGGTCGCGTCGTGCGGATTCGCGCAAGAAGGGTATTCGCCGCGATACCTGAAGATCGGTGGCCGCTGGCGAGACCACGAACGCTGGGCCATCCTGGCCTCGTAGCGCAATGTCCCGGATGAGGCTCCCGTTCTCCGTCCAGGTATTTCTTGTTGCCAGGCACGAAGCCGCCTGGTCAGTTCTCCTGCTGCAGCGCAACGCGCGGCCGGAACTCGCTTTGCCGGACTTCTGGCAAGGCGTTTCCGGCGCACTGGAACCCGGTGAGTCCTTCGAGGCAGCGGCGATCCGTGAAGTGCATGAAGAAACCGCCATCAAACTCACGTCCGCAAGCGACACCGGTTTCGAGCAGGTTTTTCCCATCAGGCCGGAATGGCGTGAAACCTACGGGCCAGAACCCGTGCAGGTGCTGGAAAAAGTTTTCTATGCGGTGGTCCCAGGGAAAGTCCGACCCAAGCTCTCGCACGAACACAAGGCATTTCGTTGGTGCAGCGAATCTGAATCTCTTGCGTTACTCACCTTTGCCAACAATGCACGGTGCATTGAGGCCGTCTTTCGGGCACTCGTGACGTAGAGACTTGCCCCCTTCAATCAGCCAGGCCATCCTCCCTGCTATCGGCGAAGACGATGGCGAATTCGTCTATAAGGCATTGATGAAAATCGTGATCATCGGAAACAGCGGAAGTGGAAAAACATGGCTTGCCACACGGCTTGCCGCACTTGCATCGGTCCCCATCATTCATCTAGACGAATTATTCTGGTTGCCTGGCGGCTTCGACGAAAGGCGGTCCGACGGGGAAATTGCATCGCTGACAGCACAAAGCAGGACCATGCCGGGGTGGGTTGTAGAAGGCGTTTTTGGTGAGCTGGCCGCGCCCTTTCTCGAGGATGCGCAAGCGCTGATCTGGCTCAATATCGAGTGGCCGGTTTGTCGGCAACGCTTATTGGCTAGAGGATCAGAAAGTAAAGCTCATATGGGAAGAGCCCAATCCGAGGCTGGGCTTGCCAGGCTCCTTGAATGGGCGTCGGCTTATCCCTCACGTGGCGACACTCGGTCTTATGAAGGACACCTTTCGCTGTTTCAACGCTTTCCCATGCACCGGCTCTATTTGCAAAGCGAGGAAGAGGCCGCCGGCTTGACGAACTTCGCAACACAAGCCGGTGTATCAGATGCGCTTCAGCGCGCCGTGGCAGGCGCTGTTAGATGCCCGTCACCTACACCTTGACGATCGCGGATCGTTGAACGGATTTTCCGCAGCCCCTTCTGTAGCTGAGAAAGCCTGGCTGCGTGTTTCCTTTTTCGTCCATCACCGTGCTGCAAATGGTGCACGCGTTGACATCCGAGAACGCACCGAATCCACACGCCTGCAATTGCCACCCTATCAACGACGGGAGATCCAGTTTCCGATGGGTCGGTTCAATCATGTGCCTGGGCAAGGGAAATCTGGCGGCAAATCTTTCGACCAATTCCGCAGACACTTCATAACAACAAGGGCGCGCGCCTGGCCCAAGTGCCGCGACCCAGTTTTGGGGGTGATCCCCGTTTCTGGATATCAGGTCCGCGGCCTCCTTCACGATCCCACCCAAGGCCCCTCGCCAGCCCACATGAATTGCCATGACGGCCGAGCCATCCGAGCGCGCCAGTAAAACAGGAAAACAATCCGCGTTGGCAAGCGTCAGAAGCAAGTTGGCCGTTGCCGTAAAAAGCCCGTCGGCTTCCCCAACCTCGCTTTTCTTTTCGTGGACGGAGCAGATCCGCACGCCATGGACTTGCGTCTTGACAGGGCGGTCATCCCAATACGGAGCGGCAAATGGCGGCAATGGCTCGGCCAGGTTGCCGAAGCCGTGACGAATATTCGGGATTTCCGACAATAAGGGACTGACCAGCAATTTAGCGCTCCAATCTGGAAGTACATAACACCCTGCAATCGCGGCATTCACGGTTTTCGATGACTGATGAATCGGATCCGAACCGCAAGCCAGTAGTTACTCGAGTTACTGTATCAATACGGGGCCCGCGAGGAAAAGCCAAAGACCACTGGCTATCCCCACTACGGGAGTTTGTCCCAACAAACCACAATGACGATGTGGGCCGGACGCTTCTGCACGAACCGATGCCATCTCGCTCTGGTATCAGCCGAAAAAAAGCGCGCCAGCGCATCGATGAGGAGCTAGGCAATTCCCAACGCATTGACCGGAATCTTGAGGTAACTCACGCCGTTGTCCTCAGCCGGCGGCAGGCCGCCCGCGCGGATATTGACCTGGATGGAAGGAAGCATCAGCGTGGGCATTTCGAGCGTGGCGTCCCTGGCCGAGCGCATGGCCACAAAAGCATCTTCGGAAATACCGTCACGCACGTGGATGTTGGCCTTGCGCTGCTCGTCCACCGTCGTTTCCCATTGAGGCGCGCGTTCGCCAGGCGGATAGTCGTGGCAGACGAAGACCCGCGTCTGCGCCGGCAATCGCAGCAGCTTGCCGATGGAGCGGTACAGCTGGCGGGCGTCGCCGCCAGGGAAATCCGCGCGCGCGGTCCCCACGTCGGGCATGAAGAGCGTATCGCCCACAAACACCGCGTCACCCGCCAGGTAGGCCATGTCCGCGGGCGTGTGGCCAGGCACGTGCAGCGCGGTCATCTCCACATCGCCTATCGCGAATATCTCGCCGTCCTTGAACAGGTGGTCGAACTGGCTGCCGTCCGGTGCGAATAAAGACTCCAGGTTGAAGATTTTCTTGAACGTGGACTGTACGGTGCGTATGTGTTCGCCAATGGCAATCTGGCCGCCGGTGCGCGCCTTCAGGTAATGGGCTGCCGACAGATGGTCGGCGTGTGCATGGGTTTCCAGAATCCACCCGACGTGAAGGCCTTGTTGCTCCACATGGGCCAACACATGGTCAGCCAGCTCCGTGCTGGTGCGCCCCGACTTGAAGTCATAGCCGAGCACCGGGTCGATGATGGCCGCCTGTCCCGTGCCCCGATCCGCCACGACATAGGTGACAGTCCCGGTCGCGGTATCAAAAAAAGCCTGGGGATCGAGCGGGATTTGCATGGACCGGGTTCCTTCATTCAAGGCGTGTGTCACTACATTATATATTTACATATAATATCAAGCAGTCCCATCAAGCAGTCCCATCAAGCAGTCCCATCAAGCAATCCCCAGCGCATAGCCATGACTTCATCCTCTCCAGTTTTAGACACCGGGCAACTTCGCAAGGCTGCCGCGCAAGCCGTGGGTGCACTGAAGGCACTGGCCAATGAAGACCGCCTGCTGCTGCTCTGCCAGCTTTCGCAGGGCGAGCGCTGCGTGAGCGAGCTCGAGCAGGACCTGGGCATACGCCAACCCACGCTCTCGCAGCAGCTCGGCGTGCTGCGCAATGAAGGCGTGATCACCCCGCGCCGGGACGGCAAGAACATTTATTACCGCGTGGCCGAACCCGGGACGCTGGAAATCCTGGCGCTGCTCTACCGCCTGTACTGCCCCGAAGGAGGCCAACGATGACCCTGGACTGGAGCGCCTTCACACCCTGGCCCGCACTGGCGGGCGGCCTGCTCATAGGCCTGGCCGCCGCGATGTTCGTGCTGCTCAACGGGCGCATCGCCGGCATCAGCGGGATTCTGGGCGGACTGCTCAGACCGATGCGCGGCGACATAGGTTGGCGCGTGGCCTTTATCGCCGGCCTGATGGGTGCGCCGCTGGCCTATGGCATGTTCTCGGCCTTGCCTCGCGTGCAGGTGGACGCCGCTTACGGCGTGCTGGTCGCCGCCGGTTTGCTGGTAGGTGTCGGCACGCGTTATGGCGCGGGCTGCACCAGCGGCCATGGTGTGTGCGGGCTTTCAAGGCTGTCGCCGCGTTCGCTGGCGGCCACGGTGACCTTCATGGGGGCCGGTTTTGCCGTGGTGTTCCTGGCGCGCCACCTGTTCAAGCTTTAGGAGAAGGACCATGTTGATACTGTCCTCCCTGCTGGCCGGCCTGGTGTTCGGCCTGGGCCTGATCGTCTCGGGCATGGCCAATCCCGCCAAGGTTCTCGGCTTCCTGGACCTTGCAGGCCCATGGGATCCGTCGCTGGCCTTTGTCATGGCCGGCGCCATTGCCGTGGGCTTCTTCGCTTTCCTGCTGGCTAAAAAAAGGCGCTGTTCCCTGTTGGGCGCCGATATGAAACTGCCGGCCGCAGGCCCTGTGGATCGCAGGCTGCTGGCCGGTAGCGTTCTTTTCGGCGTGGGATGGGGGCTTGCCGGTTTCTGCCCCGGCCCGGGGCTGGTGGCGCTTGGCATGGGTGAACCCAAAGCCGCCGTGTTTGTGCTTGCCATGCTGGCCGGCATGGCGGTCTTCGAGCTGCTCGAAAGGCGGCGGCCCTAAACGGCACGTAGCCCAGGGCCATGGGACGCGGCCCGTGCACGTTCGCGCGCAGCGCAGGATAATCGCCCGATGCGACTCCTACACACCATGCTGCGCGTTGGCAATCTCCAGCGCTCCATCGACTTCTACACCCAGGTGCTGGGCATGAGACTGCTGCGCACCTCGGAGAACCCCGAGTACAAATACAGCCTGGCCTTTGTCGGCTACGGCAACAACCCCGAGCATGCCGAGATCGAGCTGACCTACAACTGGGGCACCGAAAGCTACGACATGGGCACGGCCTTTGGCCACATCGCACTGGGTGTACCGGACGCGTACGCGGCTTGCGAAAAGATCAAGGCCGCGGGCGGCAACGTGACGCGTGAAGCCGGCCCGGTCAAGGGCGGCACCACCGTGATCGCCTTTGTGACGGACCCGGACGGCTACAAGATCGAGTTGATCCAGCGCGCCGAAAACGCCGCAGGCGCGGGCCTGCGCTAAGAGCCGCTCACAAAACCCTCCTGGCGTTGTTGCGCCGCCTTGCCGTGCTTGTAGCACTGTCTGCGGCGACGCGCCTAGCCAGGACCGCTTCGCTGGGTTTTGTGAACGGCTCCAGACTCTACAACCCCTGTCCTCAATTGCGCTGCACTTGCAGGGGCCGCATCTCAGCGGCGCGCAGGCCCCTCTTTGACGACCCATTCCGCATTCGGCGTCTCCGCGAAAATTTCAGGCGCATACATGGCCTCGAGCCGTGTTGCGGGAAACCTGAATTCGCCGGCGTTATTGATGCGCACCGAGTACTCCGTGCTCCAGCTTCCGCGGGGAACCCACCGGTAGTAGCCTTTGTAGCTGTCCGCCGCGCGCTCGACATAGGAGGGCCAGGCGGCGCCGGTGTTTTGGGGGTCTCGCTGGGCGAGTGCGCTTTCGCGCCCCAGGCCGCGGCCCAGTATGGTGGCGCCCGAAGGCACGGGGTCATGCACTACGACCCAGGTCAGGTCGGCCTGCGAATGCATGGTCAGCCGTATCCGTGCCACATCGCCCACCGACCACTGGCCTTTGACCTTCTGCTCCACGGCCGTGATGGTTTTTTCGACCCGCATGCCGGCGTTATGGGGTTTGTCCAGGCGCACCGCGGCCTTGATGCTTACCGTCGCCCACGGCGCGCCGCTGCCCTGGTGCGTGATGAGCAGCTTGTCGCCACTGGGCTTCGGCTCCAGCCGCAGCAGCGCCTCGGGCGGCTTGGGCCACGCCACTGTGCGGGCCGCTTTCGGCTCGCCCGCCAGGCTCAGCTGTGTGCTTCCGCTGACAGGCCCTTTCTCAACGCCGGCGGCAAAACGCTGCAAGGCAATCGTGGCCCAGGCGTTCGCCGCCGTGGTCGACCAGCGCCCCTGCTGCTGGCGGCCTGTCAGGCCCGTGATGACGAGCGGCACATCGTCTTTCCAGCCCGGGTCTATCGCTTGCCATTGCTGCAGCACCAGCGCCGTGCGCGCGGCGGCCAGGTCGCCGCTCCACATAAACCACCACCAGTTCTCGCGCTCTTCATTGCGCCAGTTCAGGCGTGTCCCCTGCACGTCGTAGCGGCTGCGCAACAGCGCCGCGGCGGCATCCAGGTCGGCGACGGAGCGCGATTCAGGCGCCTGCGCCAGCAAGGCACGCGCCCAATCGGTAAGTGCGACCGTGGGCAGGCTTCCCGGGTCTTCCGGCCGCACCGGCAGCGCCGCCGTGTTGCTCAGCGTGCGCTGCTCGATCAGCGTGGCCTGCAGGGACAGCTGCCGGGCGACCGGGTCGCTGCCGCTGGGCATCCAGTCCTGGCCCGGCAGCTGGCCCCGAAGGATTTTCTGCAAGCCCGCCAGCATGCGCGTACGCGAAGCGGCCGGGATGGCCCAACCTTTGGCGGCGGCCACGTCCAGCAGGTGCGCGGTCAGCGTCTCGCTGCCGGCCAGGCTGTTTTCGGGGAAATACCGGGCCAGCCCGTTGGCGTCCAGGTAGCGCGGAAGGTCGCCCATGAGCCTGTCCCAGGCTTTCACATCCCCGGCCACCACGGCCTTGCTGCTGTCCTGTTCCAGGCAGGCGTGCGGGTAGGCGGCCATCCATTGCCGCACCCCCGCCAGCGACGCATCGACCAGGCTGTCCTGCAAGGCCACGCCGACCACGGCCGACTGCGGCTGCGCGTTGGACGGCATCACCACGGGCAGGCTGGCCAGGCCATTGACTTGCAGCAGTGTGGCCTGGCGCACCGTGACGGGAAGCGCCGGCAGCACGGCCTGCTCGACGTCCATGGAATCGGCCACGCGGCCGTCCGGCATGGCGGCCGAAATGCGCCAGACCAGCGCGCTGGCGCCTTGCGGCACTACCATGCTCCAGGAGACCGGCTGCGACTGCCCCGGCGCCAGGCGGAGCGTGCGCTCCGCGGCAATGGTTTTTGCTTCCGCAGCCACAGTACCGGTCTTCAACGCAACCCGGGCCTTGAGTTGCAGGGACACGGCAGCAGGTCCGCCGTTGCGGACCGTGACCTGCTGGACCAGCCGGTCACCGCTGCGCACCACCGGCGGCAGCCCCGAGAAGATCTGCACCGGTTGCGTGGTTTGCACACCGGCATCGCCGGTGCCGAACTGCTGCTCGCCCTGCTGCGCAATGGCGATGACGCGCCAGCGTGTCAGGCTGTCGTTAAAAGGCACCGTCACCAATGCCTCGCCTTGCGCGTCCAGCACTACTTCAGTGGTCCAGAACGCCAGCGTGCTGAACTGGTTGCGCACCGCGGCACCTTCCGCGCCTTCCGATCCGTCCGAGGTGCGCATCGATGCAGCCGCTGGCGCGGCCGGCGCGTTGGACGGGCTCACAAAACGGCCCCGGTCGTCGCTGGGCCAAAAGGCGGGTTGGGCACCGAATGTGAGCGAACGTGCCAGTTGGCTCTCAAGGCCCGAACCATGGACCTGGATGGCGCGCGGACGCATCATGGCGCCCAGCAGATTCCAGCTGGGGTTTGGGCTCAGCGCCAGCAGGGCCTCGTCTACCGCCAGCACTGTGAGCTTCGCGCCGGCTGCTGGCCTCTGGTCCCTGCGCTGAACGGCGGTGACCTTCACGCTCACCGCCGTGCGCGGCGGCAGGATGGCCTTCGCGGGTTCGACCTTGACGTCCAGCGCGAACACCGTGGGTTGAATGCCGACGCTCAGTACCGCGTTGTTGGCAAGCGGCTGCGCCTTGCCTTCCACCGGATCGGGCAAGCCGGCCAGGCCGCGCATGAAGCGCGCGTGGACCTGCACATTCGGGGCCTGCTCAGGCCGCACCGTGATCGGCAGCGTGGTGACCGGCTGCGTCAGCGTGTAGACGGCTGTGTCCAGCACGCTTTCGCGCTCGACCGTCAACAACAGCGTCGCCGGCAGAAAGGGCGCGCGCACCGAGATCTGCACGGGCTGCACCGCATCCACCGGCTGTGTGCCGGCCAGTGCCAGCAACTGCTCGTTGCGCGGATGCAATTCGTACTGGTTCACGAACACGCTGCTGCTGATCGCCTTGCCGGCGCCGTCGCTGCCCTGGATGCGGAACAGCCAGCCGGGACTTGCGCGTTCGCGCGGCTCGGGCAAGGCAGGCATCGCGGCCGCCTCGCATTCGATCTGACCCCTGAGGTCCGTCTGCGCCCCGCAGACCGCCTGCTCGTTACCGGCCAGCTCAATCCTGGAGCCGCCCTCATAGATCTGCCAGGCCGGCCGCACGGACACGGCGACTTTGCGCCCGGCCAGCGGCTTGTCGTCGGCATCCAGGACCAGGCCATGCACGACCGCGACAGCCGTGCCTTTTGCCACATCCGGCCGAGCCGCCACACGTACGCCAAGCCGGGTGTCCGAATGCCAGAGAACAAAGCGCTGTGCGATGGTCTGCACCTCGCCGCTGGGGTCGGCGAACTTCATCTCGGCAAGCAGCGTGGCGGGACGGTCGAACACCGGCGGCTCGACAAGCAGCAGCCTCCTACCCTTGGCATCGAGCCGTGACGGGATGGGTTTGAAAGGCGGTTCCCACGCCTTCGGCAACAGCACATCAGCAAAACTGTAGCCCTGCACCGGTGCTGTCGCATAGAACATATAGCGGCCCTGAAGCTCGACCTTGTGCTGCGCCGCCGCGCCGCCGGCCATGAAAGCCAGGCTCAGCGTCGCAGGCAGGCTTTGTTTCCCGGCGCGCCAGACGGCCTTGCCCGTGAGCGCGGCTTCGAACACCGGGGCGCGGAATTCTTCCACCACAAAATACATGCCGTGGGTGGATCCATCCGGGCCGGTCACAGTGGCCCTGTAGGTTCCCAGCCTGGCATTGGCCGGTACCGTCCATTGGCTGAGGGCCTGGCCCGCCGCATCCCAGGCCAGCGGCAGGGACGCCACCAACTCGCGCTCAAAATGCAGGTCGACCTTGCCCGTCCCGGCCGGGAAATTTCCAAAGCCGGCGGCAAGCCGCTTTCGCACAAGGTGCTGCATGTGGACCGTATCGCCCGCCTTGAAGAGCATGCGGTCCAGGATGGTGTGGCCTATGCTCGACAGGCTGCCATAGTTGTAGCGGTAGCTGCCACTGTCATCGACCAGCAAGGCAAGGTCCTTGCCCTTGCGCGCAACCACGAGCACCCTGTCCCGGCCCTGCCCATAGCGGTCGGCGCAGGTGTCAGCCTGGGGCAATCCGGTCAGGGGCTGGCTGATCCTGAGCAGGCCGTTCGCATCGGTGTCGCCCTGGGCCAGCGCGCGTCCCTTGCAGCTCATCACGTCGACCGACACGCCGGCCACCGGCAAGCCGCTGTCCAGCGCGGTAACCCAGACCAGGGACTCGCCGCCGTGACCTATGCGCGTGCTGATGTTGAGGTTGGTCACCACGACCAGGGCCGCGCGCTGCTGGGGCCCCCGCTGCTCTGAACCGGGCGCGCCCGCCGCGCCGGCCATCTGCCCGGCGAAGGCGCTGCTGTGAGCCTCCGCCAGGTACAAGCCGGGCTCGGCCAGGGCCAACGGCACGAATTCCATGGCGGCGCCCTGCGTGGGCACGTTCTGCAGGCTGCTGCCCGCCCAGTCCCGGTTCTGCTGCGCGATGATGGGGTAAGGCCGCGGCGGCGTCTCATAAGCCTGCGGCCAGTCTTGCATGCTCCGCCACAGCGCCAGGGCACTTGCCGAGCTTGCCGCCCGCACCGCCAGTGCATCGCCCGGCGCCTTGCCGTCCAGGCTCTCGCCGCCAATCCGCATCAGCTTCACCGGCACGGCCTTCTCGGTGCGCCGCACCGCCAGCGGCCATAGCGCGGGTTTGCCGGCCTCGAAGGGCAGCACGCCGCTGCTTTTCGCAAAACCCACATAGGGCGGCAGCGTGGAGGTTTTCGCGCGCCAGGGAAACGCATCCCGATTCGACAGCCTTCGGCCATCGACGTCGACCAGGCCTTCGGGCAGGGTCACCACCAGCACCGAGTTTTCCGCTGGCACCGGGATGGAGGGTGAGCGTTCGGTGGCCACCGAACGGCCCTGGTCCTGACTGTTCCAGCTGCGCTCCACCTTGACCGGGAGTGCCGCACCAGCGGCATCCCGGACCACGACCTGCTTCAACCAGGACAGCGCCACCTCCTCGGTGAACTCGAGCCGGATGGGCTGCCGCGGGTCACAACCTTCGGTGGCATCGAGCTGCACGCAGCGCAGGTCCGCGCGCAGCATCGGCCGCACGGTGTAGTTTCCCAGCGATTGATCGTCGCGGCTGCTCACGCCCTGCTGCGAGGCAATATCCTTGCCCCACAACAGCCGCACCGGTGCGCCGTTTGGCAGCGGCTGCGCGCAGCTGACCGCAAACGTATCAGCCTCCGAAAAAAGCGGGACTTGGTACTGCCGCCGCTGGGCGGCCGGCTGGTATTCCTCGCGTGCCCGCTCGACCGAAAGCACTTTGACGGGATGCTGCACCGTACCCACGACACAGCGCAGGCCCTGCGTCAAAGCATCGCGGCTCGTCGCGGCGCTGGCATGCAGCAGGAAAACCTGGTCCTCCTTGATGCGGGCGCCCTCGGCCGGTTCAGACCAGTCCACCTTGGGCCCGCCGGTGGTGAAGCTCCAGGCTTGCCGCGGCTGGCGCAGCGCCACCCCGGCCAGCGATTGCAGGCCTTCGCGCAATTGCGCCTGGCAGCGTATGCCTGCCGGCAGGGTCGTCTTGAACTCGGCCACCCAGCGCCGTGTATCCACCCAGCGCATGGTGAGGGCAGGCAGCGCCGTGCCTTCGCAACTGAGGACAACAGGCGGGCTTGCGTCGGCCTCGCCCAGCTTCGCCATGTCCTGGCTGAAGCGCACCGCTACCTGCTGAAGCGAGCGTATTTCGCCCTGCGGGCTGAAGCTTTCAACGAAAGGAGAAGTCTCCGTCTGGGCGGGGGCCGCCACGGCGGCAAGGGCCAGGCACACAAACACAGCGCCATGGCGCATCGCGGAAGCAAACATGCGGAGGTCCTTGGTAGTCGATCGATACTAACCAATTCCCGCCGCGCGTCCCCCTTTATCGGTGTGTGCCACCGAGCTGCGGCAAACCCCGCCGCTCAGCCGTCGTTGCGCTGCAGCCGGCAGGCCTGCTGCGCCAGCGCCGTCACCTGCGCCCAGTCGCCGCGCGCCAGCACATCGCCGGGCGTGAGCCAGGAGCCGCCCACGCAGATCACATTCGGCAGGCTTAAAAATTCCGCGGCGTTCGCCGTGGAGACACCGCCCGTGGGGCAAAAGCGCACGTCGCCGAAGGGGCCGCTCCAGGCTTTCAGCATGGCCGGGCCGCCGGCCTGCATCGCGGGGAAAAACTTCAGTTCGGTCAGGCCGTCTTCCTGGGCCATCATGATTTCGCTGCCGGTGGCAACGCCGGGCAACAGCGGCAGGCCGGCATCGCGGCAGGCCTGGCCCATGGCGTGGGTGTAGCCCGGGCTCACGGCAAAACGCGCGCCGGCCATGGCGCAGGCCTGGGCGTCGGCGGCGCTGCGCACCGTGCCCGCGCCGACCACGGCCTCCGGCACATCGCGCGCGATGGCTTCGATGCAGGCCAGCGCCTGCGGCGTGCGCAGCGTGACTTCGAGCATGCGGATGCCGCCGGCTACCAGCGCGCGTGCCAGCAGCACGGCCTGTTTGGCGTCGGTGAGCACGATGACGGGAATCACCGGCGCATCCTGCATCACCTGCAGGGCGGTCAGCTTGCCGCTGAGATTGATGTTCACATCCACGATAGAGCTCCTTCTTCAGCCGTCAGCGCGTGGCGGCGCATGCCGGTAAACAGTTCACGGCCCATGCCGACGGCATTGCCAGCGCGCAAGCCGGTGGGCATGGTTTCCACAGGCCGCGCGGCCCATTCCGCTTCGGCCACCAGTACCTTCAGTTCACCGGTGACGGCATCGACACGAATCACGTCGCCGTCGCGCACCCGGGCCAGCGGGCCGCCGGCAGCCGCTTCGGGCGACACATGGATGGCGGCCGGCACCTTGCCCGAGGCGCCGCTCATGCGGCCGTCGGTGACCAGCGCGACCTTGAAGCCCTTGCCTTGCAGCACCGCCAACGGCGGCGTGAGCTTGTGCAACTCGGGCATGCCGTTGGCCTGCGGCCCCTGCCAGCGCACCACGCAGACCACGTCGCGGTCGAGTTCACCGGCATTGAAGGCCAGGTGCAGGGCTTCCTGCGAATCAAACACGCGGGCCGGCGCTTCGATGACATGCCGGTCGTCGGGCACGGCGGAGACCTTGATCACGCAGCGGCCCAGGTTGCCCTGCAGCAGCTTGAGGCCGCCGGTGGCGCTGAAAGGTTTGGCGGCAGGACGAACGATGGACTCATCCTTGGACGCACCCAGTTCGTGCCAGGCGAGTGCGGCACCGGCCATTGACGGCTCGCGTGTGTATTCGCGGATGCCGCCTTCGCGCACCGTGAGCACGTCTTCATGCATGAAGCCCGCGTCCAGCAGTTCGCGGATGATGAGCCCGGGGCCGCCGGCGGCCTGGAACTGGTTCACGTCGGCGCTGCCGTTGGGGTAGACGTGGGCCAGCGTCGGCACCACGTCCGAGAGATCGGAAAAATCGTTCCAATCGATCACGATGCCGGCCGAATGCGCCACGGCCACCCAATGGATCAAGTGGTTGGTCGAGCCGCCCGTGGCCAGCAAGGCGACCATCGCATTGACGATGGCTTTTTCGTCGACGATCAGGCCTATAGGTGCAAAGCGTTTTTCCTTGACGATGCCCAGCACGGTGCGCGCTGCTTCGCGCGTGAGTTCCTCGCGCAGGGCGTTGCCCGGGTTCACAAAGGCGGTACCGGGCACATGCAGGCCCATGGCCTCGAGCAGCAGCTGGTTGCTGTTGGCCGTGCCGTAAAAGGTGCAGGTGCCGGGGCTGTGGTAGGACTTGAACTCGGAATCCAGCAAGGCATCACGGCCGACCAGGCCCTGCGCGGCCTGCTCCCGCACATAGGCTTTTTCCTTGTTCGGGATGCCGGAAGTCATGGGCCCGGCGGGCACAAAGACCGTGGGCAGGTGGCCAAACTGCAGGGCGCCTATCAGCAGGCCCGGCACGATCTTGTCGCACACGCCCAGCATCAGCGCCGCGTCGAACATGTCGTGCGAGAGCGCTATCGCCGTACCCATGGCGATCACGTCCCGGCTGAACAGGCTGAGCTCCATGCCGCTGGTGCCTTGGGTCACGCCGTCGCACATCGCAGGCACGCCACCGGCGACCTGGGCCGTGGCGCCCAGCTTGCGGGCTTCGTCCTTGATGAAGGCCGGGTAAGCCTGCAAAGGCGTGTGCGCCGACAGCATGTCGTTGTAGGCGGTGACGATGCCGATGTTGGGCGCGCGCTGCGTCACGACCTTGAAGCGGTCATCGAGCGGCATGCCTGCGAAGGCATGCGCCACGTTGGCACAACCCATACGGTCCATGCCGGGGTCGCGCGTGGAAGCCGCATGCAATTGCGCGAGATAAGCCTCGCGCGTGGGGCGGCTGCGCGCGGCGATGCGGGCCGTGATGTCTGAGACTTTGGGATGAAGTGCCATGGTGGAGCTTTAGGTCTGGGTGGCGGGGGCTGCCGGAGAGGCGATGTAACTTTATTACTGACTCTATGGTAACGGGTTACCGACCCCTTTGAGGCGAATGTGGTTACGGTACGGTTACCAAACACAGTCTGCCGCCAGGGCGGCTGGCCCAACGTCGGTTCCCTGCTCTTGCCCTTGTCAGCGATGCACTACGCCCGCCGGGCGCCTGGCTTTTTATTGCAGCGAGATTTCAACGCGGCGCGCCTCGGCATCGCTGCTCCCGGTCAGCTGCTCGGGTTTCTTCAGCTCGATCTGCCGTTCGGGAACACCCGCGGCCTTGAGTGCATCGCGGACTGCCAAGGCGCGTTGTTTTGCCAGGGCCGCATTTTTTGCGGCGTCGCCTGTTGCGTCATGAAAACCCGAGATCACCAGCGTACGGCCGCCCGCCTTGGCGGCCTTGACCAGGTCGGCCATGGCATCCACCGCGCCGGCGGCCAGGTCTGCATTGCCGGAAGCAAAATAAAAGCGCACCACGCTCTGCTCGACCTTGACGCTGGCGGCATCAGCAGCGGCTTGTGAGGCCTGGGAAGCCTGGATGGCCTGGGCGACGTCGGGAAGGATTGCGGGGGTAGCGGCAGGCGCCGAAGCCACAGTTGCGGGGGCCGTCGCGGCGACCGCGATGGCGGGAACAGGCGGAGCGCCCGAAGGCTTGGCGCGGTGCAGCCGGTGCAGGCTGATGCCTATGACCAGCGTCATGACAAAAACAATCAGGCCAAGAACGACCGCCAACACCAGGCCCTGCTGGCCTTCATCGTCCTGAGAAAACATTGCCCGACTCCCGTCACAAAAACTCGGCCCATTGTAAAGTGCGTCTGTGGAAAATTCAGCAAAGCAACTGGCCGGCCCCGGCCTTTCCGTTCCCCGCAACCCCGACCATATGCTGGAGACCGTCATGCGCGAGTGGGGCGGCAAGCACGACCTGTGGATCTTCGCCTATGCCTCGCTGATCTGGCGCCCGGAGTTCGAGCATGCGGAAGAGCGTTTTGCCACCATCCACGGCTACCACCGCGCGCTGAAGATGTGGAGCCGCGTGAACCGCGGCACGCCGGAATGCCCTGGCTTGGTCTTCGGCCTGCTGCCCGGCGGCAGCTGCAAGGGCATGGCCTTTCGCATCCCGCGCGCGCAGGTCGCCGGCGCCCTGCCCGCCCTGTGGGCGCGCGAGATGCCCAACGGCGTCTACGACCCCAAGTGGCTGCGCTGCCAGACCACGCAGGGCGACCTGCGGGCGCTGGCTTTCACGCTGTCCAAGCGCAGCCCCAGCCACACCGGCGTGCTCAGCGAGGACGTCTACCGGCGGATTTTTTCGGACTCCTGCGGGCGCTACGGCACCACACGCGAATATGCGCAGCTCACCTATGACAAGCTGAAAACCCTGGGCATCCACGACCATGCGCTGGGCAGGCTATTGGCGCTGGTTAATGGCTAGGCACCGTTTGAGTCTTGCCAGCGAAGGCCATGCGGCCTACAGTGGGCCTTTCCATTTTTCCGCCAACCCTTCAGGAGACCGCATCATGATCTACCGTCTGGCCACACTCGCCGCCGCCCTTGTGCTCAGCGCCTGCGCATCCACCACGAGCGGCCCGCGCGCCGTGGCACAGCTGCAAAGCACCACAGGCAACAGCGCGGCCGGCACCGTGAACTTCACCCAGAGCGGTGACAAGGTGCTGGTCTCGGGCGAGATTCGCGGCCTCAAGCCGAATGCCGAGCACGGCTTTCATGTGCATGAAAAAGGCGATTGCTCCAGCGGCGACGGCATGAGCACGGGCGGGCACTTCAACCCAGGCGGCCAGCCGCACGGCAGCCATTCGGACATGGCCCACCACGCCGGCGACATCCCCAGTTTGAAGGCCGACGCGTCGGGTGTGGCTAAGTTCAGCTTTGAATCGAAAACCATTGCCATCGGTAGCGGCGTGAACAACATCGTGGGCAAGGGCCTGATCGTGCATCGCGACCCGGATGATTACAAGACACAGCCCACCGGTAATTCCGGCCCACGACTGGCCTGCGCAGTGATCGCGCTAAGCTAGAGAACTCAGCGCCGCGCGAGCAGCGCTTCAGCTCGCTGCAAATCTTCCAGAGTGTCGATGTCAGTGACGATGCCTTCGTCTGCAAGGTCGAGCAGCGCAACGGACTGAAGCGCGGCTTGCGCCTGGACCACCGGGGACGCGCCCCGGTTTCCCGTCAATGCCAGCAGCGCCTCGTGGCACGCAGCCGAAAACCCCACCGGGTGGCCGCGCACGCCCTTGAACGTCGGCACCACCACCGCATGCCGCGCCAGCGCATCGGCCACCACCCGTAGCGTGGCGGCCTGCACCAGCGGCAGATCACCCGGCAAGACCAGCCAGCCCGAGGCTTCAGGCGTGGCCCGCACGGCGGCCGCGATGCAGTCGCCCATGCCGGGGTGGCCCGCATCCTCCAGGTGCCAGGGCAGGCCGCTGGCGGCCACGGCGTCCAGGGTGTGGCGCAGCACCGGCTTGCCAGCGAGCAGCGCCTGCAGCTTGTGCGTACCACCGCCCGACGCGGCAAAGCGCTCCCCCCGGCCTGAGGCCAGCACCAGCACCGTGGGGTCGCCCCTCGCCACGCCTTTGTCCATCACGCCAGTTTAAAAGGCAGCTCGCGCGGCGCCGGTTTTCCCGTGAGTTTGGCGATGGCGTTGGCAAAGGCCGGGGCCAGCGGCGGCAGGCCGGGCTCGCCCAGGCCGGTGGGCGCATCAGCGCTGGGCACGATGAACACCGCCACCGTGGGCATGTCGGTGATGCGCGGCACCGGGAAGTCGCCGAAGTTGCTTTGCTCCACCACGCCGTCTTTCAGCGTGATCGCCGCACCCGGCAGGCACATCGACAGCCCCATCAGCGCCGCGCCCTGAACCTGCGCCTCTATGCTGGTCGGGTTGATCGCGAGGTTGCAGTGCACGCCCGCGGTGATGCCGTGCAGCACCGGCGTGTTGTCCTTGACCGAGGCTTCGACCACATAGGCCACCACGGTGTTGAAGGATTCGTGCACCGCCACGCCCCAGGCGCGGCCGGCGGCCAGCGTGCGTTTGCCGTAGCCGGACTTGTCGACCGCCATCTGCAACGCGGCTGTATGGCGCGGATGTTTGGTGCCGAACTGCTTGAGGCGGTAGGCCACCGGGTCCTGCCCCGAGCTGCGCGCGACTTCATCGATCAGCGTTTCCATCACATAAGCCGTGTGGGTGGAGCCCACGCTGCGCCACCAGAGCACCGGCACGTTGAGCTTGGGGTGGTGCACCGACAGCCGCATCGGGATCTCGTAAGGCTCTTTCATGCCTTCGACCATGGTGCCGTCCACGCCGTCCTTGACCATGAAGGCTTCAAACGGCGTGCCGCCGACGATGGACTGGCCGACGATGACGTGGTCCCAGCCCAGAATCTCGCCCTTGTCGTCGAAGCCGATCTCGGCGCGGTGCACATGCATGGGACGGTAGTAGCCGCCCTTGATATCGTCTTCGCGGCTCCACAGCGTGCGCACCGCGGCCGTCAGCCCGGCGCCGCGCGCGGCCCTGGCGACGTTGCAGGCCTCAACAACATAGTCGCTGGTGGCGATCGCGCGGCGGCCAAAACCGCCGCCGGCCATCTGCACATTCACCTTGACGTTCTGCGGCGCCACGCCCAGTGCCTTGGAGGCGGCCAGCGCGTCCAGGCCCGGCATCTGCGTGCCCAGCCAGAGTTCGGCCTTGGCATCCGCGCCCTGTCCGCTGAGCTGCACCGTGCAGTTCAAAGGCTCCATGGGCGCGTGGGCCAGGTAGGGGAAGACAAACTCGGCGCTGATTTTTTTAGGGGCCGAAGCCAGCTTGCCGATGTTGTCGTTGTACTTGAGCGCACCGGCTTTTTGCGCCAGCGCGCGGTAGCTTGCGAGCTGCTGCGCGCTGTCGACCTTCTCGACGCCGCTGGTATCCCATTCGGCCTTGAGCGCATCGCGGCCCTGCTTGGCGGCCCAGTAGCCGTCGGCCACAACGGCCACGCCCTCACCGCCGCGGTCCAGCGGCACGCGCAGCACGGCCTTCACGCCGGGAACGGCCTTGGCCGCGCTGTCGTCCAGCGACTTGAGCTTGCCGGCGAACACCGGCGGATGCGCCACCACGGCCGTCAGCATGCCGGGCAGGCGCACGTCGATGCCGTAGCTCTGGCCGCCAGTGGATTTGGCGCGCGCATCGAGCCGGCCCGTGGGCTTGCCGATGATGCGGAACTGCTTCGGGTCCTTGAGCGTGACCGCTTCGGGCACCGGCAGCTTCATGGCCGCTTCGGCCAGCTCGCCGTACGTGAGGCGCTTGCCGCCTGGGCCGACCACCACGCCCTGCTGTGTGCGCAGGCTGCCGGCATCGACGCCCCACTGCGCGGCGGCGGCGGACACCAGCATGGCGCGGGTGCGCGCGCCGAGTTCGCGGTACTGCGTGTAGGAGTTCTTGATCGAGCCCGAGCCGCCCGTAAGGTGCATGCCGAACGCCGGGTCCACATAGGCAGGGTCGGCATTGCCGTGCTGGCTTTTGACCAGGGCCCAATCGGCGTCAAGCTCCTCGGCCAGGATCATGGGCAGGCCGGTCTGCACGCCCTGCCCGAAGTCGAGCCGGTTGATGGTGACGGTGACCGTGCCGTCCTTGTCGATGCGGACAAAGGCCGAGGGCTGCTGGGTCGGCTTGAGGCTGGATGCGGCGGGTGTCCCGGCCGTCGCCATGGTTTGCGCTTCTGAGAGCAGCGGAAACGCCCCGAGTGCAAAGCCGCCGGCAGTCGCGACCTTGAGGAAGCTGCGCCGCGGCAGCTCGGCATCTGCCATGTTTTTGGTAGCCGCTTGCGCTTTTTGCATGAGGGCCTGCAGGCCTTTTGGCAATTGCGAGGCGATGTCGAAGGTGTCTGTGGAATTGGAATACATGGTGTTCTCCTTCAAGCCAGGGTTTGAGCGGCGTCTTTGATGGCCGCGCGAATGCGCACATAGGTGCCGCAGCGGCAGATGTTGCCGGCCATGGCGCCGTCGATGTCGGCGTCGCTGGGCTTGGCATTGGCTTTGAGCAAAGCCGTGGCGCTCATCACCTGGCCGCTCTGGCAGTAGCCGCATTGCGCCACGTCGTGCTTGACCCAGGCGTCCTGCACCGCCTTGCCCACGCGGTCGGTGGCCACGGCTTCAATGGTGGTGATTTTCTGGCCGGCGGCGGCCGAAATCGGCGTGATGCAGGAACGTATGGCCGTACCGTTGAGGTGCACGGTGCAGGCGCCGCACAGCGCGGCGCCGCAGCCGAACTTGGTGCCCGTCATGCCCAGCGTGTCGCGCAGGGCCCAGAGTATGGGGGTGGATCCGTCGGCGTTGACGGCGGTGTCCTTGCCGTTGATGTTGAGGGTGGGCATCGTGGAACTCCTTGCAGTTGTTGTTAGTCAGGGGAAACGGGAAGCACTTGTCGAATTTATATTCGCTTAAAGCACGGTTTTTATCAAAATAAGGTGGCCCGCGGATATCAGGGGGTATTCACTTTCGGGACGTCGCCAGGCGATCAGGCCTTGATGGCGTCCCAGCACAGGCCGAAGGCCGCCTGGCGCACGGCCTCGTCATCGGGCAGCACCTGTGTGCGTATCAGGTTGGCGGTCTCCCGCACCGAGCCCACCACGCTGGCCGTGAGCAGGGGTAGCGGCACGGGCTTGAAGATCTCCTGCTGCTGGCCTTCTTCCATCAGCGCCAGGAAGCTCGCCGCCAGCCGCGCCGACAGCTCGCGGTTGCCCTGCGTGAACCAGGGGGAGTTGTAATACTGCTCCTGGAACACCACCTCGGCGTGGCGCTCCAGCCGGTGCCGCAGCAGGTTGCACCAGATGCGCCGCACCCGGCTGCGCAAGGGAGAGCCGGGAAGTACGCCGTCCATCAGGCGCTGCATGGTCGCGGTCTTGGCTTCTTCGTAGAGCTGGCTGATCAACTCGTCCTTGGACGGGTAGTAGACGTAAAGCGTGCTGGTGGCGATGCCGGCCGTGCGGGCGATGTCGGCCATGGTCAGGCCGCTCAGGCCGGTCTGGGCCACCAGGTTGAAGGTGGCCTCGGCAATCGCGCGCTGCTTTTCGTCGTCTTTGGGCTTCATGGGAAGCTCAGAATATAAGCGAATATTAATTCGCTATCAAGCGCCACCTCAAAACACTACCCATGCTTATAGGACAAGGGCGGTTGCGGACAAGGGCATGGGCCGAGCGGGCACAATCATGGGCATGAGCCAGCCCACCCTCTCCATTGCCGACCTGCGCAAAAGCTACGAACGCGCCGAACTCAACGAAGACGCCTCGCAGGCCGACCCGCTCAAGCAGTTCGAGCAGTGGCTGCAGGAAGCCATCGCGGCCGAGGTGCCCGAACCCAATGCCATGACACTGGCCACAGTAGCCAGCGACCTGCGCCCCTCCACCCGCATCGTGCTGATCAAGGGCTATGACGAGCGCGGCATCACCTGGTTCACCAACTACGACAGCCGCAAGGGCCGGGAACTGGCCGGCAATCCTTATGCGGCGCTGCAGTTCCATTGGGTGGAGCTGGAGCGCGTGGTGCGCATTGAGGGCGTGGTCGAAAAGGTTTCCGCCGAGGAAAGCGACGCCTACTTCAACACCCGGCCGCTGGATTCCCGCATAGGCGCCTGGGCCAGCCCGCAAAGCGAGGTGATCGCCGGGCGCGGCGTGCTGGTGGCCAATGCGGCCAAATATGGCGCTAAATTTTTGCTGCAGCCCCCACGCCCGTCGCACTGGGGCGGCTACCGCCTGAAGCCCGACAACTGGCAGTTCTGGCAGGGGCGTAAAAGCCGGCTGCATGACCGGCTGCGGTATACGCTGCAGGAGGGCGGGGACTGGCTGCGGGAGCGGCTGGCGCCTTAGTCCTTATCGCTTGGCCGGTCCAGCCGTTCAATGCGCTGTTGGGCCACGGCCGCCAGTTGGGCGGCGCTGACCAGCCCAGGCTCGATCTCCGCCAGCGGCACCAACACAAAAGCGCGTTGCCACATGCGCGGATGGGGCACCGTCAGGTGGGGCGACTCAATGTGCCCGCTACCGTAAATCAGCAAGTCAAGATCCAGCGTTCGCGGTGCGTGCAGGTAGGGCCGCTCGCGGCCCGCAGTCAATTCGATCTGGAGCAGATGCCGTAGCAAGACCGGCGCCGGCAGGCTGGTCTCGATTTTGAGAACAGCATTAAGGTAATCGTCTCCCGATGCCTGGACTTGCACACCATCGGCAGTGGTGATGGGAGCAGTTCGGTAAAGGCCGGATCGGGCGATCACTGTGGTGCCCGGCAGGCGGGCCACGTCCTTCGTAGCCTGTGCGAGCGCGGCCGCCGCATCACCGAGGTTGGCGCCCAGGCCAATGTAGGCGTCAACCATGCCCGTGCCTGCGCGCCTGGTGGCTTACTCGCCGTCGTTGCCGGCGGGAGCAGAAGCCGCAGCAGCGTCTCCCCCTCCACCACCGCGGTTGGCGGGCTTGCGCCGCCGGCGGCGTTTTTTGGCAGGTGCGGCATCGCCCTGCTCGCCTGGCACGTCGGCCTCATCGCTTGTGGGACGTTCGGCATGACCTGATCCGGCTTCAGCGTCCGGGCGCTTGACGCGAACCCGCGGCGCCTGCGGTTTATGCTGCTGCGCCTGGCGCGCTTCCTCGATCATCGCGTGGCGTTCGTCGTCGTAGGCGGTGCTGAACTTCTCCCACCATTCGGCGAGCTCCATGTCGATCTCGCCGGTCTGCGCGCGCAGGCGCAGGAAGTCGAAGCCGGCGCGAAAACGCGGCTGCTCGAGCAGCGAATAGGGTGCGCTGCCGCTGCGTTTTTCAAAACGCGGCTGCATGGTCCAGATCTCGCGCATGTCGGTGCCCAGCTTGCCGCGGCCCGACACGTCGCCGATCTTGGCGTTGAAGGCATCGTCGATCGCGTCCTGCAGCGCGGGCATGAGGTGCTCGCCGCGCTTCTTGCGCTGCTCCCAGCCTTCGCGCACGTCGGCCCACAGTACGCAGGACAGCAAAAAGCTGGGCGCCACCGGCTTGCCTTCGCCGACACGGCGGTCGGTGTCCTGCAGGGCCAGCTTGAGGAAAGGTTCGTCGGCGTTTTCAACCACCACGTCGAGCAGCGGATAGATACCGGTGCCCAGGCCCAGGAACTTGAGCTGGGCGATGCTGGCCAGCGCATGGCCGGTCTGCAGCAGCTTGAGCATTTCGTCGAAGAGGCGCGACTGCGGCACGTCGGCCAGCAGGCCCTTCATCTCGCGCAGCGGCGCCACCGTCTTGTCTTCAAACTTGAAGCCCAGCGCGCTGAGCTTGGCCGCGAAACGCACGGCGCGGATGATGCGCACCGGGTCTTCGCGGTAGCGCACGGCCGGGCTGCCGATCATGCGGATGATTCGTTTCTTGGCGTCCTTGATGCCGTTGTGGTAGTCGACCACCACCTGCGTTTCAGGGTCGTAGTACATCGCGTTGATGGTGAAGTCGCGGCGCGCGGCATCCTGCTCGATGGGACCCCAGACGTTGTCGCGCAGCACCCGACCGGAGGCGTCGACGGCGTGTTTCATGCCGGCCAGTTCGCTCTTGCTCGTGCGCTCATTGCCGCCGACCTGCTCGGCCAGGCTGCTGTCGAGGTGGGCGCGGAAGGTCGAGACCTCGATGACCTCGTGTTCGCGGCCGCGGCCGTAGATGACGTGCACGATGCGAAAGCGCCTGCCGATGATGAAGGCGCGGCGAAACAAGGACTTGACCTGCTCGGGCGTGGCGTCGGTGGCGACGTCGAAGTCCTTGGGCCGCAGGCCCACCAGCAGGTCGCGTACCGCGCCGCCGACGATGTAGGCCTCATAACCGGCGTCCTGGAGCGTGTGCACCACGTCCATGGCGCGGTCGTCCACCAGCTTGACGTCGATGCCGTGTTCCTTGACGCCTACGTCCTGGCGCTGCCCGAAGGGGGATTTTTTGGCCCGTTTGGCACCGGGCTCCGTGCTGTCGGACTTGCCGAACAGCTTGTCGATGAATTTTTTGATCATGAAATACTAGGTAAACAGCTCAAGTATGCGCCATCCGCGCTCTACCGCCAGCGCCCGCAGGCGCTCGTCGGGGTTGGTGGCGACGGGGTGGGCGACCTTCTCCATCAGGGCCAGGTCGTTCAGGGAATCGGTATAAAACGTGGTTTCCACGTCGTCCCAGGACAGCCGGCGGGAGGCCAGCCATTGTTCCATGCGGGTGACCTTGCCTTCGCGGGCCGAGGGCGTGCCCCGGATTTCACCGGTCACCCAGCCCTGGGCGTCGCGCTCGAGCTCCACCGCGATCAATTCCTTGACGCCGAAAGCGTCGGCGATGGGCCGCGTGACGAATTCATTGGTGGCGGTGACGATGAGCAGCTCGTCGCCCGCCGCGCGGTGGCCGTCCACCAGGGCCAGGGCCTGGGGTGTGATGGCTTTCTGCACGACCTCCCGCATGAAGCGGACATGGGCGGCGGCCGAACTGGCGGCGCCCTGCTCCCGGATGGCCTGGGTGGCGAAGCGCACGTAATCATGGATGTCCAGCGTGCCGGCGCGGTAGTGCTCGAAGAATTCGGCATTGCGGCGCTTGAACTCGGTGCTATCGCACCAGCCCAGCGCAATCGTGAATTCGCCCCATTCGTAATCAGAGTCGATGGGAAGCAGCGTGTGATCCAGATCAAACAACGCAATCTTTTTCTTGCCCGTCATTCACTCTCCAGCATGGACTTGATCAGGGGGATGGTGATGGCGCGCTTGGTCTGCAGGGCGTAGCCGTCGAGCTGGTCGAGCAGCTGCATCAGGCTGCCGAGATCGCGCGAAAAGCGGGTCAGCATGAAGTCCATGGCCTCGTCGCTCAGGAACACGCCGCGCGCGTCGGCCTCGCGCCGCAGCACGGCGCGCCGCTCGGGTTCGGTCAGGGCCTGCAGCGCGAACACATGACCCCAGCCCAGGCGGGTGCGCAAATCCTCGCGTAGTATCAGATCGGCGGGCGGCACGTTGCCGGCGGCCAGCACCCAGCGCGGCCGGCCGTCTGGGGCGCTGAGTGCGTTGACGAACCAGTTGAAGGCCGCCTGCTGTTGCACCGCGGTGTAGAGATGGCAGTCGTCCAGGATGACGGCGGCCCAGGATTCGTTGAATTCGGGCGGCTCCAGCAGCGAGGCGTCCATCCAGCCGCTGGCGGCGCCCTGCTCGCGCAGCGCCTCGCGCACGGCCTTGAGCAGATGGGTCTTGCCGCTGGCGGTTTCACCCCAGAGGTAGGTGGGCACGGGTGAACGCAACGTATTGCCGGCCCAGAGCTCGAGGTGCTTGAGCGCGGCCTCATTCGGCCCGCCAAAAAAATTGGCGAACGAGGGAGCCGAAGCCAGCCCGATGTCCAGCGCAATCTGTTTCATGCCCGCCATGTGCTTATCCCAACCTCATCCAGCCTTGTAAAGCCGGCTGGACATGTAGCTGGCTTTGACGCGGCGTATGCCCACCAGCAGCACCGCGCTGGCCGGCAGGGCCACCAGCACGCCGACAAAGCCGAACATCTGGCCGAACGCCAGCAAGGCAAAAATCACCGCCAGCGGGTGCAGGCCTATGCGCTCGCCCACCAGGCGCGGCGTGAAATACAAGCTTTCCACCACTTGCCCGATGCCATAGACCACAGCCACCATGACCAGCGCCTTGAGCGACGCGAATTCGAGCAGGCCAGCCAGCACCGCCAGCATCAGGCCCAGGCCGAAGCCGAGGTAGGGGATGAACATCGCCAGGCCGGTGAAGACGCCTATAGGCACGGCCAGGTCCAGGCCGAACAGGGCCAGGCCCACGGCATAAAACACCGCCATGATCAGCATGACCAGCAACTGGCCGCGCAGGTACTGGCCCAGCACCGCGTCGGCTTCTTTGGTGAAGCTGTCGAAACCGCCGCGCAGGTGGGGCGGCACCAGTTCGAGCACGCGGGCGACGAACTTGTCCCAGTCCATCAGCAGGTAAAACAGCGCCACAGGAATCAGCACGGCGTTGCCCATGATGGCCAGCGCCACGCTGCCACCCAGCTTGAGCGAGGACATCAGCGAGGTGAACAGGTCCTCGAAATTGGCATTGAGGTACTTCACCACAAAGGCCTTGATGCTGGCCACGTCCAGTGATACATGGATGCCGAACTGCGCCAGCCACGGGGCCAGGCTGGTATTGAGCCTGTCGGCCAGCAGCGGCACCTGCTCACGCAGCACCGGCAGTTCCTTGGCCATGATGGGCACGATCAGCAGGAACAGGCTCAGCAGCACCACGATGAAGAGAAATTCGACCACGATCACCGCCACCACGCGCGGCAGGCGGCCCTTGCCCATGGAATCCAGCCGGTTGACCAGCGGCGTCAACGCGTAAGCCAGCACCGCGGCCACCACAAAGGGCGTGAGCACCGGCCCCAGCAGCCACAGCGCGAGAACGACCAGGGCGGCGATCAGGCACCAGGCGGCGGCGCGTTTTTGGGTGGTGGTGAATTGCATAAAGCCTTGGGTTGAACTGGCCGGAACACGCCGCGGAAGGGCCTGAAAGCGGCCGGATGGGTAGCCTTTAGAATCTCAGGCTGAATTCTATCGGGCTTGCAGGCCCCTCCAGCGCCGCAAACCCGCCTTCCAGCCCCCTCATCCGCCCTACCGCCCCAACCCGTAGCAAAGCCGACACCATGACCACCTCTTCCCCTTCCCCCCTGAGCTACAAAGACGCGGGCGTCGACATCGACGCGGGCGACGCGCTGGTCGAGCGCATCAAGCCCCTGGCCAAAAAAACCATGCGCGAAGGCGTGCTGGCCGGCATCGGCGGCTTCGGCGCGCTGTTTGAAGTGCCCAAACGCTACAAGGAACCCGTGCTGGTCAGCGGCACCGACGGCGTGGGCACCAAGCTCAAGCTGGCCTTTGAATGGCAGATGCACGACACCGTGGGCATAGACCTGGTGGCCATGAGCGTCAACGACGTGCTGGTGCAAGGCGCCGAGCCGCTGTTTTTCCTGGACTACTTCGCCTGCGGCAAGCTGGACGTGGACACGGCCGCGGCCGTGGTCGGCGGCATCGCCAAGGGCTGTGAACTCAGCGGCTGCGCCCTGATTGGCGGCGAAACCGCCGAAATGCCCGGCATGTACCCGGCAGGCGAATACGACCTGGCCGGTTTTGCCGTGGGCGCGGTCGAGAAATCCAAGATCCTGACCGGAAAAGACGTCAAGCCCGGCGACGTGGTGCTGGGCCTGGCCAGCAGCGGCGTGCATTCCAACGGTTTCAGCCTGGTGCGCAAATGCATAGAGCGCGCGGCCGGCAATGCGCCCGCCACGCTGGACGGCAAACCCTTCAAGCAGGCCCTGATGGAGCCCACCCGCCTTTACGTGAAGAACGTGCTGGCCGCGCTGGCAGCTCATCCCATCAAGGCCCTGGCCCACATCACCGGCGGCGGCTTGCTCGAAAACATCCCGCGCGTGCTGCCCGAAGGCACGGCCGCCCACCTCAAAAAGGGCAGCTGGCCGCAAACCGAGCTGTTCGCCTGGCTGCAAAAAACCGCCGGCATCGACGACTTCGAGATGAACCGCACCTTCAACAACGGCATCGGCATGGTCGTCGTCGTGGACGCCGCCAACGCGCAAGCCACAGCCAAGACCCTGCGCGATGCGGGTGAACAGGTTTATGAGATCGGTGTGATCGCCGCCAAGGGCGACGGCGCTGCCGTCACGGTCGGCTAAACCTCGGCGCGGCACCAACAACCCATGCCGCAGCCCACTCCTCCTCCGGTCACCCCGGCCCGCCGCCTTCCGGCGGCCATCTGGGCGCTGGGCTTTGTCAGCCTCTTGATGGACATCTCCTCCGAGATGATCCACAGCCTGCTGCCGGTCTTCATGGTGACGGTGCTAGGCACCAGTCTCTGGGCCGTCGGCTTCATCGAAGGCCTGGCCGAAGCCACGGCGCTCATCGTCAAGGTTTTCTCAGGCGTGCTCAGCGATTACTGGGGCAAACGCAAGCCCTTGACGCTGCTGGGCTACGGCCTGGGCGCGGCATCCAAACCCCTCTTCGCGATAGCCACGACGACCGGGCTGGTGCTCACCGCCCGCCTGGTCGACCGCGTGGGCAAGGGCATACGCGGCGCCCCGCGGGACGCCATGGTGGCCGACCTGGCCCCGCCGGGCATGCGCGGCGCGGCGTTCGGTTTGCGCCAATCACTGGACACGGTGGGCGCCTTTATCGGGCCGCTACTGGCCATGGGCCTGATGCTGCTCTGGGCCAATGACTTCCGGGCGGTGTTCTGGGTCGCCGTGATTCCGGGTGTGCTGGCGGTGGCGCTGCTGCTGGTCGGCGTACGCGAGCCCGAGCGCGAACAGGCACCGGATGCCCCGCGCCTGAATCCCATCACCCGCGCCAACCTCAAGCGCCTGGGTGCGCCCTACTGGCGTGTAGCGGTGCTGGGCGCGGTGTTCATGCTGGCGCGCTTCAGCGAAGCCTTCTTGCTGCTGCGCGCCATGCAGGGCGGCCTGCCGGTGGCTTACACGCCGCTGGTCCTGGTCGCCATGAACCTGGTTTATTCCCTGGGCGCCTACCCTTTCGGCAAGCTGGCGGACCGCATCAGCCATAGCGCCTTGCTGGCCTGGGGCTTGGCGGTGCTCGCGGCGGCGGACCTGCTGCTTGCCGCCGGCAGCCACTGGGGCATGGCTGCGGCGGGCATCGCGCTGTGGGGCCTGCATATGGCCATGACCCAGGGCCTGCTCGCCACCATGGTGGCCGAGACGGCACCGGCGGATCTGCGCGGAACGGCTTTCGGCTTTTTTAACCTTGTCAGCGGCCTGGCGTTGCTGGTGGCCAGCACTCTGGCCGGCGTGCTCTGGGACCAGTTGGGCGCGCCTGCGACTTTTGCCGCGGGCCTTGTTTTCAGCCTGGCGGCACTTGCGTTGCTGGGGACTTGGCGCAACGCACTGCGGCTGCAGGCACCAGCGGCCTGACGCCTGCCGGCTCAGGCCAGCGCCAGCCCCGCCACACCCAGCAGCATCAACGCCGCGCCCAGCACCTGCGAGGGCTTGAGGGATTCCTTGAGCAGCCGGGCGCCCATCAGCGTGCCTATCAGCATGGACATCTCGCGCACCGGGGCCACATAGCTGAGCGGCGCGGACTGCACGGCGAACAGCACCAGGCAATAGGCCAGCGGCGACAGCACACCGACCAGCACAATCGCCGTGCGGTGCTGCCGCCACTGCCCGCGCAGTGCGCCGCGCTGGTGCAAGGCCCAGGGTGCGAGCAGCACGGTGCGAAACGCCAGGCTCGTGGCATAGAACAATACAGGCGCCATGCCCAGCGACTTCACGGCCCAGCCATCAATCACGGTATAGCCGGCGATGCACACGCCGGTCAGCGCGCCCCAGAGCACGCCGCGCCGGCGCCGCTGCGCATCACCGCCGGCAGCACCCGTGGTGCCACCGGCCGTCATGAAGACACCGGCGAGCACCAGGGCCACACCCAGCCAGCCCAGCACGCTGGGCAGTTCGCCGAGCAGCACCACAGCCCCCAGCACCGCGAGCAGCGGCCCGGTGCCCCTGGCCATGGGATAGACCACGGCGAAGTCGCCCGCCCGGTAGCCTTTTTGCAGCACCAGCAAATACACCACATGCACCAGCGCGCTGGCCAGCACGGCCAGCCACATCCAGCCGTCAAAGGCCTGCGGGTGCAGTTGCCAGGCCACCAGGGCGACCGGCGCCGCGGCCGCCACGCTGACGCAGCCGAACAGCCAGACGAAGAGCGTGCCGCCCGCCGCGCGCTTGGCCACGATGTTCCAGAGCGCGTGGCAGACCGCCCCCGCCAGTACCAGTGCCAGCGTTTGGGCGTTCATGCCGGCGCGCCGGGCTCGGGCAGGCGGAAACGGCTGTCCAGCAAGGCTTTGACGCGCCCGGCAATGGCCTCGCACTCTTCCGGGCCAAGCGGCGCGAATCCCGACGCCCACGCCGCCATGTCCGCCCAGCGCGGGAATTTGGGCGACTCGCCCCAGCGCCAGTCGGGATTCATCGCCTGCCGGCTGCGCCCCAGCACATGCAGGTGCACGCGGCGATGCGCCTGGACGTCCTTGGGCCCGGCGGGCGGGGCCTGGTCATTGAGCGCCCAGTTGCCGGCCTCCCAGTAGTTGAGGCAGCCGTCGCTTAGGGCAGGCAGTACGTCCAGCATGGCGCGGCCGGTGGCGGCCACCAGGCAGGACCAGTGGGCCAATTCGAGCGGCGCCAGTTCACTGCGCTCCCAGACCGGCCGCGGCGGGTTGACGACCAGGTGGCCGCCGTCACGGCGGTCGCATAAAAGGGCGTCGGGGAGAAGCAGGGTGCCGCCGGAGCAGCTATGCAAAACAAGGGGCATGAGGAAAGCCTTTGACAATGGATGATGAGCAAGAATCATCAAATGATGTCCTGGCTGACCGCCATATTCGATGAATTTCCTGGAAATAACACCATCACCCATCAATAAAGCAGCTTCCAATGATGAGTAAAACAGATGACTCCAACCTCCAGGCGCTGCCGCTGAACGCCGTACGGGTGTTTGTGGAAGCCGCCCGCCAGCTTAACTTCAGCCGCGCCGGCCGCGTGTTGGGCATGAGCCAGGGCGGTGTCAGTCGCCATGTCGCCACGCTGGAGCGCTACTTCGGCCAGCCCTTGTTCGCGCGCAGCGGCACTTCGGTGCGCCTGACGGATGCCGGGCGCCTGTATTTCGACACGGTGCAGGACGCCCTGTCGACCATAGAGCTGGCCACCCGCCAGCTGGCGCAAAGCCAGGCCGGCGCCCGCCTCATCGTGCGCACTTCGCTGCCCACCTTTGCGATGACGACGCTGATCCCCGCCCTGCCCGGCTTCCAACCCGCGGCCCCGGTGGCGGTGGACCTGGTGACCTCGCTTTCGCCGCCGGGCCCGGCCGACAGCTATGACGTGCTGATCACGCGCGACCTGGCCGTCGCCGGCGCCGAGCACTGGTTGCTGGCCGCCGAAAACCTGGTGTGCGTGGCGTCCCCGGCGCGTTGCCGCGAGTTCGCGAACCAGCCCGTCAGCCAGTGGCAGTTTCTCGCGGCGCAGTCGCGGCCCGACGTGCTGGCCGCCTGGTCTGCACAGGTGGGCCTGCAGGCGGCCGGCATTCACGTCAGCGCCAGCTTCGACCACTACTTCCTGGCGATCGCGGCGGCGACAGGCGGCATGGGCCACCTGGTGGTGCCCGAACTGCTGGTCGCCGAGCCCTTGCGCCGGGGCCATCTGTTGCGCGCCGCGCCTGACGCCGTCCGGGGTGATGCCAGCTATTCGGCCTACATCAACCCGCGCAGCACTGTCCCCGAAACAGGCCGGGCGTTTTGCCGCTGGCTCAAAGGCTGGCTCAGGGAGGCCGCGGAGGGCGAGTCGCCTGCGCTACAAAAACACTAGCTGCGGGCGCCGATGCCGACTGGCTTCACTGGACTTTTTGTTATTTCTGTATCAAACTGTTCCTCTGATCCGTCTTTGGAGCATGCATGCCGGTCATCGCAGTCGTCAACCGCAAGGGAGGCAGTGGCAAAAGCACACTGGCCGCGCACATCGCCGCCTGGTGCGCACGCAACGGCAGCTCTGTCATGCTGGGCGACGTGGACCGGCAGCAGTCAGCGCGCAGCTGGCTCAAGCGCCGCGACGCCGGGCTGCCGGCCATCGCCCCCTGGGCCGTGGACCAGAAAAACATGCTGCGCGTGCCCACCGGCATCACCCACGTGGTGCTCGACACGCCGGGCGGCATGCACGGTTTCGAACTGGCGCGGGTCGTGATGTTCGCCGACGCCATCATCATGCCGGTATGCAATTCCATGTTCGACCGCGAATCCGCGGCGCAGTGCCACGCCGACCTGATGGCGCTGCCGCGCGTAGCCAGCGGCCGCTGCCGCCTCGCCACCGTGGGCATGCGCATAGACGGGCGCACCAGCGCCGCAAAAGTCCTGGAGGAATGGTCGGAAGCCCTGGGCATGCCTTTTCTGGGCGCGCTGCGCGAAACCCAGCTCTATGTACGCAGCCTGGAGCGCGGCATGACGATGTTCGATTTGCCGGCCAGCGCCGCCGCGCCCGACCTCGCCCAATGGCAACCCATCCTCAACTGGCTCAGGCCCACGCTGTACCCGCCGCAGGCGGCCAACGACGCCCCAGAGCACACGCCGGCCAGGACCGTGGCCAAGGTCCCGCCGCAGATGGTCGCGCCCCGGCCTTCGGTCGCCGCGACACTGGGCGCCAGGCCGCTCAACCCGGCGCCCGCGCAAAAAGCAGCCACGTCGCGCCCGGGCAGTTCCCTGCCCGGCAGCCTGATGCCCGCGCAGGAATCGCTGATACACGGCGCGCGCATGTCCGCCCAGAGCACGGCCCGCGCGGTGGGCCGGCCCGTCCAGGTCAGCAGCGCGCCCGTGATGTCACGCAACGTGAATTCGCCCGACGGCATGCAGATTCCGCAGTTCCTCAAGCGCGGCACCTGACGCGCTGGACTGGCTTCAGGCCGCGAGTTCTTCGCGGACCTCGCGCGCAGCCTGCACCATATTGCCCAGCGCCGCCTCGGTCTCGGGCCAAGCGCGCGTCTTCAGGCCGCAGTCGGGGTTGATCCAGAGGTTTTCCGCCGGAATCACCGCCGCCGCCTTGCGCAGCAGCCGCACCATCTCGTCCACCGTGGGCACGCGCGGTGAATGGATGTCGTAGACGCCGGGGCCTATCTCGTTGGGGTACTTGAAGTCGCCGAAGCCGCGCAGCAGCTCCATGTCGGAGCGGCTGGTTTCAATCGTGATCACGTCGGCATCCATGGCAGCGATTTCCGGCAGGATGTCGTTGAACTCCGAATAGCACATGTGGGTGTGGATCTGCGTCTCGTCGGCCACGCCGCTGGCGCTGATGCGGAAGGCGCGCGTGGCCCATTCCAGGTAAGCCTTCCAGCCGGCGCGGCGCAGCGGCAGTCCTTCGCGTATCGCCGGCTCGTCGATCTGGATGATGCCTATGCCGGCGCCCTCCAGGTCCACCACCTCATCGCGTATCGCCCAGGCGATCTGCCCGGCGGTCAGGCTGCGCGGCTGGTCGTCGCGCACAAAAGACCATTGCAGGATGGTGATGGGGCCGGTCAGCATGCCTTTCATGGGCCGTTTCGTGAGACTTTGCGCATACACCGTCCAGGCCACCGTCATGGCCGCGGGGCGCGCCACGTCGCCGTAAATCACCGGCGGCTTGACGCAGCGCGAGCCGTAGGACTGCACCCAACCGTTGGCGCTGAAGGCAAAACCGTCGAGCTGCTCGCCGAAATATTCGACCATGTCGTTGCGCTCAGCCTCGCCGTGCACCAGCACGTCCAGGCCCAGCGCTTCCTGCTTGCGCACCGCCAGCCGGATTTCAGCCTGCATTTTTTCGGCGTACTGCGATTTGCCGATCTCACCGCGCTTGAAGGCCGCGCGCGCGGCGCGTATCTCGGCGGTCTGCGGAAACGAGCCTATCGAGGTGGTCGGGAACAGCGGCAAGGCAAAGCGCGCGCGCTGCACCTGCTGGCGCCGGCTGAAAGGCGACGGCCGCTGATCAGCGCCCGCGGCGGCCTGGGCCAGCCGCGCCGCCACGGTGGCGCGGTGCACACGCGGGCTGTTGCGGCGCGCCTGGGCCGCCAGGCGGGCGGCGGCCAGTTCGGGTTCCACGGCGTTTTCGCGGCCCTCGAGCACGGCCTTCAGCATGCGCAGCTCAAACAGTTTCTCGACCGCAAAGGCCAGCCAGGACTTGAGTTCGGTGTCCAGCCTGTCCTCGGCTTCCAGGCTGTAAGGCACGTGCAGCAGCGAGCAGGATGGCGCCAGCCAGAGTTCGCCCTGGTGCTTCTCGGCCACAGGCCTCAGCCTGGCCAGGGCGGCATCGGGGTCGGTGCGCCAGATGTTGCGGCCGTCGACGATGCCGACCGACAGCACCTTGTGGCTGGGCAGCCAGTCGGCCACGCCGATGAGTTCTTCAGGCGCGCGCACCGCATCCACATGCAGGCCCGCCACCGGCAGCTGGCAGGCCATGCGCAGGTTCTCCTGCAACGGCGAAAAGTAGGTGGCCAGCAGCAGCTTGACGCCGCCGCGCGAGAGCTGCCAATAGCTGGATTCAAAAGCCTGGCTCCAGGCCACCGGCAGGTCCAGGCCCAGGATGGGTTCGTCCATCTGCACCCATTCCACGCCCTGGGCCTTGAGGCGAGCGAGGATTTTTTCGTAGACCGGCAGCAGCTTGCCCAGCAGGCTGAAGCGGTCAAAGCCCGGCGTTTTTGCCTTGCCCAGCCAGAGGAAACTCAGCGGCCCCAACAGCACGGCCTTGACGGCGTGGCCGGCCAGCCTGGCCTGCGCGACTTCATCAAACAGGCGTTCGGATGCCAGGCTGAATTCGGTGCCAGGACCAAACTCCGGCACCAGGTAGTGATAGTTGGTGTCGAACCATTTGGTCATCTCGAGGGCGAATGTTCCGCCCTCAGCCTGGTCCTTTTCTTTGCTATTGCCGCAGCCGCAGCCGCAGTCCAGCCAGTGGGTATCGCCGCCCTCGGCAATCACGCCGCGCGCCATCGCGAAGTAGCGACTAAGGGCGGGCTCCTGTCCGGTAAAACCAAAGCGCGCCGGCTCGCAGCCCAGCATCTGGATGTGGTTGGCTACGTGGTCGTAAAAAGCAAAGTCACCCACCGTCACGAAATCCAGCCCGGCTTCTTTCTGCACGGCCCAATGGCGCTCGCGCAATTCGGCGCCGGCCGCTTCCAGCGCGGCCGGGCCGATCTCGCCGCGCCAGTGTTTTTCAAGCGCGAATTTCAGTTCCCGGTGCGCGCCCATGCGCGGAAAACCCAGGGTGTGTGTATGGACCATGCCGCTTATCTCCCGATTGCAAATCAAACAAAGAACGCATGGTCGTGCAGATTCAACTATTATTCAAACGAAAGATATTGCCTTTCAACGTGAAAATAATTGATTCACCTCTAACCCAGTCATGACGCTTTCCATCCTTGAACTGCGCCACCTGCGCACCCTGACCGCCCTGCGCGACAGCGGCAGCCTGGTGCGCGCGGCGCAGCTGCTCAACCTCACGCAGTCGGCGCTGTCGCACCAGGTCAAGTTGCTGGAGGAGCGCTACGCCACGCCGCTGTTCGAGCGCAAATCCGTGCCGCCGCAGTTCAGCACCACCGGCCTGCGCTTGCTGGCGCTGGCCGATGCGGTGCTGCCGCAGGTCGAGGAAGCCGAGCGAGACGTGGCGCGCCTGGCCACCGGCCGCTCCGGCCAGTTGCGCATCGCGGTCGAGTGCCACACCTGTTTTGACTGGCTGATGCCGGCCATGGACGCCTTCCGCACGCGCTGGCCCGAGGTGGAACTCGACATCGTCTCGGGCTTTCACCCCGACCCGATCGCGCTGGTGCTGCAGGACCGCGCCGACATCGCCATCGTGTCGGAGGCTGACGCCGATGAAACGGTGGACTTCCATCCGCTGTTCCGCTTTGAAATCATGGCGCTGCTGGCCAACCACCATGCGCTGGCCGCCAAGACACACCTGACGGCCAAAGACTTCGCCGATGAAACCCTGATCACCTACCCGGTGCCCGACGAGATGCTGGACGTGGTGCGCCAGGTGCTGGAGCCGGCAGGCGTGAAGCCCGCGCGCCGCACCACCGAGTTGACAATTGCGATGCTGCAGCTGGTGGCCAGCGGCCGCGGCGTGGCCGCGCTGCCCAAGTGGGCGGTGCAGAGCTACCTGGACCGGGGTTATGTGAGCGCCAGGCCCATAGGCAAAAAGGGGCTGACCGGTCGCCTGTATGTGGCGTGTACCGAAGCCACCTCGGCTCGCCCGTGGCTGGCCGACTTTGTGGCGATCACGCGCGAGAGCTGTTTTCTCACGCTCAGTGAGATCGAGCTTCTTTGAAATGAGCCCTGAAGCTCAGTGGCGGCCCTGGCGCAGCTGGGCCAGGCGCTCGGCCATGGCGTCGATGTCGAGTGCGTCCTCGGCGTTGGCCAGGTAGGTTTCCAGGTCGGCCATCGCGCGTTCGGGCTCGCCATGGGCGGCCCAGGCCAGGCCGCGGTCGCGGTATTCCGTCCAGGCTTCGGGTTGCAGCACGATGAGGCGGTCTTGTACCGGAATCAGGCGCTGCCAGTCTTCCTGGGTCTTGTGGATTTCCTTGAGGTTGCGCAGCATGCGGCTGATGATCTCGCGCGGCGGCGCCGACTGCAGGTACAGGCCCATGGGCACCTCGAACTCGTCGCCCGGGCTGCCGCCGTGTTGCCGGAAAGGCTCGAGCCGCTCGGACAGCTCCTCGCGGCTCAGCGATTGGCCGCTGAACGGGTCTATCACCACCTGGCCCTTGGGCAGGTTGACCTTGACCATGAAGTGCCCCGGAAAGGCCACGCCGCGCGCATTGAGCCCCAGTCCCAGCGCCAGTTCCAGCCACAGCACCGCCAGCGTGATGGGGATACCGCGGCGCGTGCGCAGCACGGCGTTCAGGTAGCTGTTGTCGGGATCGTAGTAGTCGTTGACGTTGCCGCCGAAGTTCAGGTCGTGGAAAAAGAACTGGTTCAGCGCGCGCAGCCGCTGCAGCGCCGGTGCGTCGGCCGGCAGGCGGCGCTTGAGGCGGGCCAGGAGCTGGTCGACGTCGCCCAGCACCTGCTGCACGTCCAGGTCGGGATATTCGTCCTGCGCCAGGCTGATGGCGGCTTCCAGGAGGGGGAAATGCTCGTCGCTTTCCACCAGGCTGGAGAAATATTGCAATGGTGACGGTACAGCCAGATTTAATTGCATGACCCCTACTTTCTCATAATCCGGCGCAAAAAGGCATCCGGGGAAATGCCGCTCGGTACCTGGAGCGCGCCGCCCGTCAATGTCTCAGCAGCTTTGTTACCTTGAGGCCGGACAGCCACAGCGCCGCGAAATACAGCACCGCCGACGCCAGCAATACCAGCGCCAGCCAGCCGATGCGTTCCATGGAATGGCTTTTCAGGGCGACCCATCTCACCGCCCCGGCGGCCCACAACAAAAAGGCCGCCAGCAAGGCGCTGGCGCCGCCCACCTGCAGTGCAAACTTGCCCCAACCCGCCACCGGTTTGTAACTTCCGCGTTTCAAAAGCCCCAGCAAAAGCCACAAGGCGTTGACCAACGCGCCAATGGCGATCGACAGCGTCAGGGCCGCATGCTGCAGCACCGGCACCAGAAAATAATTCAGCACCTGCGTGAACACCAGCACGCAGACGGCGATACGCATCGGCGTGCGCATGTCGTGCCGGGCGTAAAAGCCCGGGGCGAGCACCTTGACGGCCACGATGCCTATGAGCCCCACGCCGTAGTTGCTCAACGCCGCCGTCGTGCGCTGCACGTCGAGGTCGCTGAACGCGCCGTAGTGGTACAGCACGGCGACCAGCGGCTGCGAGAACACCAGCAGGGCCACCGCACAGGGCACCGACAGCAGGACCACCAGGCGCAGGCCCCAGTCGAGCATGGCCGAGTAACGCTCCTCATCCTGGCTGCCGCGCGCCGCGGCCAGTTGCGGCATCAGCACAACCCCCAGGGCGACACCCAGCATGGCGGTGGGAAATTCCATGAGACGGTCGGCATAGGTGATCCAGCTCACGCTGCCGGTGGCCAGGTGCGAGGCGATCTGGGTGTTGATGAGCAACGAAATCTGCGCAACGCTCACGCCCAGCAGGGCCGGCAACATCAAGCTCAGCACCTTGCGTGTGCCCGGGTCGTTCCAGGACTGGCTTAGGGCCGCGAAGCTGGCGCCTATCCGCGGCAGCAAGCCCAAACTCCGCAGCGCGGGCAGTTGCAAGCCCAGTTGCAGCAGGCCGCCGACCATCACCCCCACGCATTGGGCGTAGATCGGCTCGATGCCATGCCTGGCAAACCAGGGAGCACCCAGGGTGATGGAGCCGATCAGCGCCACATTCAGCAATACGGGCGAGGCGGCGGGCACGGCAAACCGGCGCCAGGTGTTGAGGACACCGCCGGCCAGCGCGACCAGCGACATGAAACCGATGTAAGGGAACATCCACCGGGTCATTACCACGGCGGCGTTGTAACCCTGCGGCTTCAGGCCGCTCGCCATGGCCCACACCATCAGCGGCGCGGCCAGCACGCCGGCCACGCACAGCAGCACCAGCGTCCAGGTCAGCAAGGTCGCGACGTGGTCGATCAGCTGCTTTGCGCCTTCTTCCCCTTTTTCCGCCTTGCAGGCCGCCAGCACCGGCACAAAAGCCTGGCTGAAAGCCCCCTCGCCGAGTACCCGCCGGAACAGGTTGGGTATCCGGAAGGCGACGTTGAAGGCGTCGGTCATGGCGCTGACGCCAAACACCGAGGCCATCAGCAGGTCCCGGACAAGACCCGTGACGCGCGAAGCCAGGGTCAGCAGGGATACGGTGGAAGCAGCTTTAAAAAGTGACACCCCGGGAGTTTATAGCCCCCACGGTCGTTCACTTCGCGTAACTCCCTGCCCCCCGAGGGGGCCGCTGCGCCTGCGGCCCGGCAAAGCCGGTTCCGCGGCCCCTGCTGATGTAAGTCCTTCCTGGCTAAAACCACCATGTTGGGCCTGAGACCCGGCCGTCGTATAATCCAAGGCTTTGCTGCAACATCCACAGACTCCTCCCCAGGATTAAAGGAATTTATATATGGCTACCGCCAAACCCAAGAAAAAGAACCCGCGCCTTGCATCAGGCCGCAAACGCGTCCGCCAGGACGTCAAACTCAACGCCGCGAACACCTCGCTGCGCTCCAAATACCGCACCGCTGTGAAAAACGTCGAAAAAGCCGTTGCAGCCGGTGACAAAGACAAAGCCAAGGACCTGTTCGCCAAGGCCCAGAGCATTGTGGACACGGTTGCCGACAAAGGCATCTTCCACAAGAACAAGGCAGCGCGCGACAAGAGCCGCCTGTCCGCCAAGGTGAAAGCCCTGGCACTGGCCCCCGCAAAGGCCGCCTAAGCAATTAGGCAAATCGCCCGGTCGGCATCTTCTTCACGAAAATACCGTCCGCCGTTTTGTAGGGTGCGCTGCAGCAAAGCAAAAAAGCCGTCGAAAGACGGCTTTTTTGTTGGGCGCTTCACTTAGACTCGGGCGCAGATGGGGCGCATAGGGACAAACCGCCCTCTTCCACTGTTGTTACTCAACAAGAAAAGGCGGCTCATGCGCGCACTCGTTCTGCCGGCCCTCATCGCGGCCAGTCTGGGCACCGGCCATGCCGCCGACGACGAAATCTTCGACTTCAACGAATTGCTCAATCCCGGCACCATCAGCCAGGCGGAATGCAACGCCAAGCAGGATGCCGTCTGGGTGGAAACGCAGTGGCGTGAACAGGGTGCCGCCGAACGCACAGCCAAAGGCTGCATTCGCTACTTTCCCAGCGCCAATGCGCTCGGCGCGGAAACCGCCGTGCTCTTCATGCATGGCGACGTCCTGAGCGGCGGCATGGCGCAGGCCAGGGATGCCTATGTCAAGTCCGCAAGCCGGAGCCTGCAGATCGCGCGGTCCGAACGCTCGGCCAAAGAAATCGGCCTGCCGGTGATCCGCATAGGCCGTCCGGGCGCTTACGGCAGCACTGGCGCGAGCCATTTGCGCGAGCGCCGCATGCCGGTCGAAGCCCATCTGACAAACGCGGCGATCGACGCCATCAAGAAAAAATACGGTTATCAGCGCATCCAGCTGACAGGCCTGAGCGGCGGTGGCGGGCTGGTGGGCGCGGCACTGACGCTGGGCCGCACGGACATCGATTGCGCAGTGGTCGCCAGCGGCGCGGTGAGCATGAAGACGCGGGCCCGCCTGCTCGGCAGCAAGGAAGCCCAGCGCGGGTTGGACCAGACGGGACAGCCGCTGTCGGCGGTGTACGACCCGATAGACCACATCGGCGGCGTCAAGCCGGACGGCCGGCGCCGTGTGTTTGTATTAGGCGACCCGCAGGACTCGGCAGTGGCCTTTGAGTCACAGCAGGAGTTCCAGCAAAAGCTGATGGCGGCCGGAACGCCCGCCACCTTGCTGACCGCTCCGGCCTCCGATGCCAAGCATCACCAACTGGGGTCTGAAGCGCTGCTCGTGGCCGCCTGGTGCAAATCCGGCGTGGCGGATGCCCAGATACAGGCTTGGCTGGCCGAAGGAAAAAAGAAATAGGCCGGTGAAGCCGGCCTGCCCTCAGCGAACGGGTGGCTCGGGAATCAGGCAGGCTTCAGCCACCTGTAAATCGTTGTCTTTGGCGAAGTTGATGGCGAAATCCCAGGCCATGGGCTCGGCCTCGCGCAGTTCAGAGTTGACGACCACACATTTCACGCCGTTGATGACGGTAGGCACGCACCAGGGGGAATAGGTCAGGTGGCTGCCGGGCTGCGGGCCGCCCGGGCGGAAATGGCTCATCACGCCGCACAGCCTGTCGGCCCAGTCGCTGGGCCGGAAGGTTTTGCCGTCGCGGGTAATACCCTGGATGAAGACTTCTTTGGCGGTATTGGAGACCATCGGGTGGAGGGTTTTTTGCGCCGCCCGGCATGGGAAAAGGATGGGATTCACCCCATGCTGCAGCGCACAACAATTCTAGCTTAACTCGGACTCTTATATAAGACTTGGCAGATAAATTTTCAATGGGGACCATAGCGGGGAGGTGCCGGGCGCCGGCATCGCAGCAATGCACAAACGTCACAAAAGCCCGCAAAGTCTGCGCCTAAAATCAGCCCAGGCCCGCATCATTCGCTGCGGGCCTCGGATTTTCCGCACTGTTACAGCCTTTGTTCCGGAGTTTTCCATGACCGCAGCCCTGCCCAAGCACATCGAAGCCGCCTCTCCCCACGTGATGAACACCTACGGCCGCCTGCCCATTGCGCTGGACCACGGCCAGGGCTGCCGCGTCTGGGACGTCAACGGCAAGGCTTACCTTGACGCTCTGGGCGGCATCGCCGTCAACACCCTGGGCCACAACCACCCCAAGCTGGTGCCGGCCCTGCAGGAGCAGATCACCAAGCTCATCCACACCTCCAACTACTACCATGTGCCGCTGCAGGAAGCCCTGGCAGCCAAACTGGTGGAGCTGTCGGGCCTGGAAAACGTGTTTTTCTGCTCCACCGGCCTGGAAGCCAATGAGGCCGCGCTCAAGCTGGCGCGCAAGTTCGGCCACGACAAGGGCATTGAGCGCCCGGAAATCGTGGTCTATGAAAAAGCCTTCCACGGCCGCAGCATCGCCACGCTGAGCGCCACCGGCAACCCCAAGGTGCAGGCCGGCTTCGGCCCGCTGGTCGAGGGTTTTATCCGCGTGCCGCTGAACAACATCGACGCGCTGAAGGCCGCCACCGCCAACAACCCTAATGTCGTCGCCGTGTTCTTTGAGGCCATCCAGGGCGAAGGCGGCATCAACAGCATGAAGGACGAGTACCTGCGCGAGGTGCGGGCGCTCTGCGACGAACGCGACTGGCTGCTGATGATCGACGAGGTGCAGTGCGGCATGGGCCGCACCGGCAAGTGGTTTGCCCACCAGTGGGCGGGCATCAAGCCCGACGTGATGCCGCTGGCCAAGGGCCTGGGCTCGGGCGTGCCGGTCGGCGCCGTCGTGGCCGGCCCCAAGGCCGCCCGCATTTTCAGCCCCGGCAACCACGGCAGCACCTTCGGCGGCAATCCGCTGGCCATGCGGGCCGGCGTGGAAACCCTGCGCATCATGGAAGAAGAAGGCCTGCTGGCCAATGCCGTGAAGGTCGGCGACCACCTGCGCGCGGCGCTGGCGAGCGGCCTGGCCGGCGAGAAAGGCCTGAAAGAAATCCGCGGCCGCGGCCTGATGCTGGGCATTGAACTGACCGTGCCCTGCGGCGAGCTGCTGGGCCGCGCCGCCGAAAACGGCCTGCTGCTGAGCGTCACCGCCGACACCGTGATCCGCTTGGTGCCCTCGCTCACCATGACCACGGCCGAGGCCGACGAGGCGGTGGCCATCCTGGTGCCGCTGATCAAGCAATTGCTGAAAGAGAAAAACGCGTGAGCACTGCGATCCCCTCTACCCCCGCCCCCGTGCGGCACTACCTGCAGTTCAGCGACCTGAACGCGGCGGAATACGCTTACCTGTTCGAGCGCGCCGCCATCATCAAGAAGAAATTCAAGACCTACGAAAAACACCAACCGCTGGTCGACCGCACGCTGGCCATGATTTTCGAAAAAGCCTCGACGCGCACCCGCGTGAGCTTCGAGGCCGGCATGTACCAGCTGGGCGGCAGCGTGGTGCACCTGACCACCGGCGACAGCCAGCTGGGCCGCGCCGAGCCGATTGAAGACAGCGCCAAGGTCATCAGCCGGATGGTCGACCTGGTGATGATCCGCACCTTCGAGCAGACCAAGATTGACCGCTTCGCCGAGCATTCGCGCGTGCCCGTCATCAACGGCCTGACCAACGAGTTCCACCCCTGCCAGATCCTGGCCGACATCTTCACCTACATAGAGCACCGCGGCTCCATCAAGGGCAAGACGGTCGCCTGGGTGGGCGACGGCAACAACATGGCCAACACCTGGCTGCAGGCCAGCGAGATACTGGGCTTCAAGGTGCACCTGAGCACGCCGGGCGGCTACGAGGTCGACCAGTCCATCGCCGGCATACGTTCGGCCGACAGCTATAAGGTCTTCAAGGACCCGATGCAGGCCTGCGCCGGCGCCGACCTGGTCACCACCGACGTCTGGACCAGCATGGGTTATGAGGCCGAGAACGAAGCGCGCAAGAAGGCCTTCGCCGATTGGTGCGTGGACACCGAAATGATGCGCGCGGCCAAGCCCGACGCACTGTTCATGCACTGCCTGCCCGCCCACCGCGGCGAAGAGGTCGAGGCCGAGGTCATCGACGGCCCTCAGTCGGTGGTCTGGGACGAGGCAGAGAATCGCATGCACGCGCAAAAGGCACTCATGGAATTCCTTCTGCTGGGTCAGCTCGCGTAAGGCGCGAGCTGACGGCGCGCGGCGCCGTCGTTAAGAACCGGGCCCTTAGCCCCGGCCCACAAACGGCATCTTCGTGGCCATGATGGTCATGAACTGCACATTGGTCGACAGCGGCAGCGACGCCATGTGCACCACCGCGTCGGCCACTTCTTTCGCATCCATCATGGGTTCGATGGCGATCTCGCCGTTGGCCTGGGGCACGCCCTTGGCCATGCGGGCGGCAAGCTCCGTCATGGCGTTGCCGATGTCGATCTGGCCGCAGGCGATGTTGTACTTGCGCCCGTCCAGCGAGATGGACTTGGTCAGGCCTGTGATCGCGTGCTTGGTGGAGGTGTAAGGCGCCGAATTGGGCCGCGGCGCGTGGGCCGAAATCGAGCCGTTGTTGATGATGCGGCCGCCCTGGGGCAACTGGTCTTTCATCAGCCTGATGGCAGCCTGCGCGCAGAGGAAAGAGCCGGTCAGGTTGATATTGACCACATTGGTCCACTGCTCAAAGGTGATGTCCTCGAGGTTGACGGGCGGCGCGCCCACGCCGGCATTGTTGAACAGCAGGTCGAGGCGTCCGAACTTCTCTTTGACTTTGGCAAACGCTGCCGCCACCGACTCAGGCTTGCTCACGTCGGTCGGCAAGGCCAGCGCGCGGTCCGTACCGCCCTCCTTGGCGACTTCATTGAGCGGCTCCACGCGGCGCCCGACCAATGCCACGCTATAGCCTTCCCGCAGCAGGGCCAGGGCCACGGCCTTGCCGATGCCAGTGCCCGCGCCGGTGACGAGTGCGACTTTGCCGTTGGACTTGTTGTCGGGATTCATGGTGTGCCTTTGTCTCTCTTGAAGGGTTGCAGGAGGGGGTTGGTAAATCGATGCAGCACAAGCGCCGCAGGTCTGGATTGTGCCCCAGCCCGCGCAATTGCACAGGCCGCGCCTGGGGCCTCGCCGCAGGTCGTCGCCTGTCAAATACTTTAGGTTTCAACTATTTTTGGAATTGTTGGAAATAACCGACACCACGGCTTTTTTGCCGGTGCTACCTTTGCACCCATGACAGCCCGCACACGCGCTACAGGCGCATCACCACCGCTCAAAATCTGGGACATCTCGCCGGCCGTAGACGAGAACGCCGCGGTGTTCCCCGGCGACACGGCCTATTCGCAGCAGCTGCATTTTTCGCTGGCGCCGGGTTGCCCGGTCAACGTCAACAGCATCACGCTGTCGCCGCACACCGGCGCGCATGCCGATGCGCCACTGCACTATGCCAACGGTCAGGCCAGCGTTGGCGAACTGGACCTCGCTCCCTACCTTGGGCCATGCCGCGTGATCCACTGCATGGACTGCGGCCCGCTGGTCCTGCCCGAACACATCGCTCACGCGCTGCAAGACCTGCCGGCGCGCGTGCTGCTACGCACCGCACGCAACGCCAGCCAGGCCTGGGACGCTTTCACCGCCATCGCGCCGGAAACACTCGAATTACTGGCGGGCAAAAACATCACCCTGATCGGCATAGACACACCCAGCGTAGACCCCTCCACCAGCCAGGACCTGCCCAGCCACCATCAGTTGTTGGCGCACGGCCTGCGCGTGCTGGAAAACCTGGTGCTCGATGAAGTGGCTGAAGGCGATTACGAACTGATTGCCCTGCCGCTCAAGCTCACCAAGGCCGATGCCTCCCCCGTACGCGCCATCCTGCGCGAACTCCCCTGAAGAAAAAATGATGACCACTCTGCAAGACTGCCGCGCCCTCGATGCGCAAGACCCGCTGCGCGAATTGCGCCGGCAATTCACGCTGCCCGAAGGCGTGATTTACCTCGACGGCAACTCGCTGGGCGTGTTGCCGAACACCGCGGCCGCCCGTGTCGCCGAAGCGGTGACGGCCGAATGGGGCCAGGGCCTGATCCGTTCCTGGAACAGCGCCGGCTGGTTCGAGCTGCCGCAGCGCCTGGGCAACAAGATTGCCCGGCTGATAGGCGCGGCCCCCGGTGAGGTGGTGGCCACCGACAGCACCTCCATCAACCTCTACAAGGTGCTGAGCGCCGCGCTGCACATCGCGGCCCAGGACGCACCCACGCGCAAAGTGATCGTCAGCGAGCGCAGCAACTTCCCGACCGACCTCTACATCGCCGAGGCCCTGTGCCGCGAGCGCGGCTTTCGCCTGCAGCTCGTCGAGCCTGAAGAGATCGGCGCAGCGCTCACCGCTGAAGTCGCCGTGCTGATGCTGACCCATGTGAACTACCGCACCGGCGCCATGCATGACATGGCCGGCCTCACCGCGGCAGCGCATGCCGCCGGCGTGCTCACCGTCTGGGACCTCGCGCACAGCGCGGGTGCGGTGCCGGTGGACCTGAACGCGGCGAAGGCCGACTTCTCGATCGGCTGCGGCTACAAATACCTCAACGGCGGCCCCGGCGCGCCGGCCTTTGTCTGGGTCAATCCCAAGCACGCCGACCGCTTCTGGCAGCCCCTGGCCGGCTGGTGGGGCCACGCAGCGCCCTTCGAGTTCACACCCGACTACCGCCCCGCCTCCGGCATTTCCCGCTACCTCTGCGGCACACAGCCCATCCTGAGCATGACCGCACTCGAATGCGGGCTGGACACCGTGCTGGCAGCCGAGCCGCTGGGCGGCATGCAGGCCCTGCGCAAAAAATCGCTGGCGCTCACCGACCTGTTCATCCAGCTCGTCGAAGAGCGCTGCGCGGGCCACGGCCTGGGCCTGGCCACGCCGCGCGGCCATGCGCAACGCGGCTCGCAGGTCTGCTTGACCCGAACCGAAGGCGCTTACGCCATCGTGCAGGCGCTGATCGCGCGCGGCGTCATCGGCGACTTCCGCGCAGGCGACGGCGAAGCCGGCAAGCACCTGGACATCCTGCGCTTCGGCTTCACACCGCTCTACATCGGCTTTGAAGACGTCTGGAACGCCGTCGAGCATCTGAAGCAGGTACTGGCAACCGGCGAATGGCAAAAAGCCGAATTCAACCAGAAGCACGCGGTCACGTGATGAATAACAACGAAAACAAACCACAAGCGCCAGAAGACATCGTGCGCGACGAAAAAGCGCAGCTCGATTTCAGCAAATCCATGAGCTACGGCGACTATTTGCAGCTCGATGCCATCCTGGGCGCGCAAAAGCCGCTCTCGCCCGACCATAACGAAATGCTGTTCATCATCCAGCACCAGACCAGCGAACTCTGGATGAAGCTGATGCTGCACGAGCTGCGCGCGGCGATCGCCAACGTTGCGAACGACGAGCTGGGCGGCGCCTTCAAGATGCTGGCCCGCGTGAGCCGCATCATGGAGCAGCTGGTGCACGCCTGGGATGTGCTGGCCACCATGACGCCGCCCGAATACAGCGCGATACGCCCCTACCTCGCCAATTCCAGCGGCTTCCAGAGTGCGCAATACCGTTGCATCGAATTCGCGCTCGGCAACAAAAACGCCGCCATGCTCAAGCCCCACGCGCACAGGCCCGACCTGCTGGCGCAGGTGCAGGCTGCCTATGAAGCCCCGTCACTGTATGACGAAGCCCTGCGCCTGTTGGCCCGCCGCGGCCTGGCCGTGCCTGCCAGCCACACGGCACGCGACTGGACCCAAGGTTATGTCGAGAGCGATGAAGTTGAGCAGGCCTGGCTGGTGGTCTACCGCGACCCGAAGAAATACTGGGACCTGTACCAGCTCGGCGAGGAACTGACCGACCTGGAAGACGCTTTCCGGCTCTGGCGATTCCGGCATGTCACCACGGTGGAGCGGGTCATCGGGTTCAAGCGCGGCACCGGCGGAACCGGCGGCGTGAGCTACCTGCGCAAGATGCTCGACGTGGTGCTATTCCCGGAAATCTGGAAATTACGAACGGATCTATAAGAATTCATCAAACCCAGCCACAGCCCTTACAAAAACCACAAATCGCTATCCCTCTCCAATTCATCAACTTGCTTGGCAGAACCCTGCGTTGTTGTATCAGTCAAGATCGTCAGCGATACTCCGATTATCCGATTCCGTTCTTGCCTGCGTTTCACGGGCCAACCCTTCAATCAGCACATATATTGTTCGCTTGCCGTTCATCAGCCACTCATCTGCCATGAATTTTCCGACCCTATCCAAGACCAAAAAAGCTTTAGTCGCGCTTGCACTGATTGTGTTTGCGCTTGCTTGTTTCTTTGCCAGGAATGGTTTTGAATATTTCAAATACTACGTCTACGACCTCACACACGAAAGTGACAGGGATAGGTCTGCCGCGTTAGCGGAAACGACAGGGGACGCGGTGGCACATGCTGTCGCCGCATCAAAAACGGTCGCTATCTTCACCGGTGATACAGGTCATATCACCAAGGGAAAACTCCTGGATGCAAACTACAAAAAAGAGTACGACCAGCTCCCTGAAAAACTCTACACCCTTGGTTTTGGTGAAACCATTTATTGCGTTACCTGCAAAGACGAGAAGGGCGACAAGCAGCGCGGGTACTCCGTGATCGAAACGAATTCGCCCCAGGACCTGGAAAAGTATCAACCGAGGGTCGGCCAGGAAAACTGGAAAGCTTATTTAAAGCTCGCGATGAAGGGCGCCGTTGAATACCCCACCCTGTTGCCCGCCCTGCTTAACGACAACTACCTGATCTCAGCAGAAGACTTTGGCAGGAAATACGGCCACGACTTCGATGCGTTTTATCTCAAGGAATTGCCATATGGCGTCAAAGAGAAGCTCATCGACTTTTACGCATCCGACGAAGGATCGAGCTATCGATTCATAAACTCCGGAAACCTCAAATACTCAAGCCTGTTAAGGGAAGGGGATTTCAGCGGCGAGGACAAGAAAGAAATCGCTATTCTGCTCAAGGACACGCGGGAAGGACTGAACGATGCCTACCTCCTCCTGGTACTCCTCAGAAAGAACGACCCCTCCCTTCATCCGGAGTACTACATCGCATTTAACGAAGTTTTCCCAGGCAAGGTCATCATCGAAACTGTTTATAAAGACCCGGAAGAGCGGTGGGATCACAAGATTTTCATGAACACTGAAGAGAAAGTGGAAACCAGGTACAACAGCTTGAGAATTCTCCGGCCCGAACAGAGGGACACCGTGCTGGTTTACGATGAAAAATTCGACAGGATGAGGAAGTACATACAAGTTCCAAAGTCCGAGAAAAACAAAATCCGTGACTAAATAGTGGGTGCGCCGCGCACCTGCAAACGTCGCAACAGGGCGTGCGCAAACAGCTATTGGTTTACGACGCCTCAATGCCCATCAAGCTATGTTTGGCTTGCACCATACAGCCAAGGCATATCCAGCAGTTTCTCGCCCAGCAGTTTGAGCGAGGCATCGCGGCCCCAACGCAGCAGACCATCAGCGTGAAATATCTGCCCATTGCGCAGCGCTCTCGCCTGCACACGCGCATTGCGCTGCCACCGGTTGAGCGCATAGCGCTGCAGCATGGTCGGCACATCAAGCGCTGGGTCCAGCGCCTGGGCCAGGGCGTGGCCCAGTTCGGCGGCGTCTTCAATCGCCATGCCGGCGCCCTGCGCCAGGTAGGGGCGCATGGGGTGGGCGGCGTCGCCCAGCAAAGCGACGCGGCCCACGGCGTGCTGGTGGGCGCCCTGCATGGGCGCGCGGTCGTGCAACACCCACAGGCGCCAACCCTCAATGGCGTCCATCACCTCGCGCAGCGCGGCGCAACAGCCGGCCGTCGCTGAGGCCAGGTCGGCGGCGTTGGCGCTGTGGTCCCAAAGGTCGGCTTCGGCCGCAACCTCGCCGTGCACGATGGCCACCACGTTGAGAAATTCCCCGCCGCGCACGGGGTACTGCACCACATGCATGCGCGGCCCCAGCCAGGCGGTGACCTGGTGGCTCCTGAGCAGTTCAGGCAGATCGGATTGCCGCATCAGGGCGCGGTAAGCCAGGTGGCCGCTGCGGCGCGGCAGCCCGTCCCCCAGCAGTTCCTGGCGCACCGTGCTCCAGATGCCGTCGGCGCCTATGAGGGCGTCACATTCAATACCGGGGCCGTCGTCGGCCCGCACGGTGACGGCCTGGGCGGTCTGGCTGAAGGATTGCAGCGGCCGGCTCAGGTGCAGCTTCACATCGGCATGGTGCTGTACGGCCTGCAGCAACACACCGTGGAGGTCAGCGCGATGAATGGTGAGGTAAGGCGCGCCATAGCGCTGGACCATGGCGGCGCCCAGAGGTAACTCGCCCAGCAGCTGGCCCGACACGGCACTTCGCACCTGCAAGCGTTCGGGAAAGGCCGCCACGGCCTGCAGCGCATCAGCCAGGCCCCAGCCATGCAGCACCTTGACCACATTGGGGCCAAGCTGGATGCCGGCGCCGACTTCGCTGAAGGCGTTGGCGCGTTCAAACAGGCGAACGTCCCAACCCGCGCGCGATGCCGCGAGCGCCGCCGCCAGTCCACCGACGCCGCCACCGGCAATCAGAGCCTGCCGGAGCATCAGGCCAACAACTGTCGCAGCACGAACGGCAAGATGCCGCCGTTGCGGTAGTAGTCGACCTCGATGGGCGTATCCACGCGCAGGATCACGGTGACTTCCTCGCGCGAACCGTCGGCGCGCGTGATGACCAGCTTGGCTTCGCTTTGCGGCTTGAGTTCGGGATGTGGAATCACGTCGATGACCTCGGTACCGGTGAGCTTGAGGGTCTGCCACGAGTCGCCCGGCTTGAACTGCAGGGGCAGCACACCCATGCCCACCAGGTTGCTGCGGTGTATGCGCTCGAAGCTGCGTGCCACCACGGCCTTGATGCCCAGCAGCTGCGTACCCTTGGCGGCCCAGTCGCGCGAGGAGCCGGTGCCGTACTCCTCGCCGGCAAAGATCACCGTGGGCGTGCCCTGTTCCATGTATTTCATGGCGGCGTCGTAGATGAACATCTTCTCGCCGCCAGGCTGGAACAGCGTCACGCCGCCCTCCTCGCGCGAGCCTTCGGCGTCTGCCGGGATCATCAGGTTCTTGATGCGCACGTTGGCAAACGTCCCGCGCATCATCACGTCGTGGTTGCCGCGGCGCGCGCCGTAGCTGTTGAAGTCGGCCTTCTGCACACCATTGGCCTGCAGCCACAGGCCCGCGGGCGAGCTGGCCTTGATGGAGCCGGCCGGCGAGATATGGTCGGTGGTGATGGAGTCGGCGAACAGCGCCATGATGCGCGCGCCCTTGACGTCCACGCTGCCGGCCTCGCCGGCGTCCATGCTGAAGTCCTTGAAGAAAGGCGGCTCGGCGATGTAGGTGCTGGCGGGCCAGGTGTACGACGTGCCCTTGACGCCCTTGATGTTTTCCCAGAGCTTGCCCGGTTCGGTTTTCACCTTCGCGTAATTGGCGCGGAAGGCCTTGCCGTTCATCGCGTACTTCATGAGTTTGTAGATCTCGTCGCTGGTCGGCCAGATGTCGCCTAGATACACATCTTTGCCGCCCTTGCCCTTGCCAACGGGCTCCGTCATCAGGTCGCGCATCACCGTGCCGGCGATCGCGTAAGCCACCACCAGCGGTGGGCTGGCCAGGAAGTTGGCCTTGAGGTTGGGATGGATGCGCGCCTCGAAGTTGCGGTTGCCCGAGAGCACGGCCGCGCAGACCAGGTCGCTTTTGCTGATGGCTTCGTTGAGCTCGGGCGTCAGGTCGCCGGCATTGCCGATGCAAGTGGTGCAGCCGTAGCCGGCCAGCGCGAAGCCCAGCTTTTCAAGGTAAGGCAGCAGGCCTGTCTCGGTCAGGTACTCGGTCACGATGCGCGAACCGGGCGCCAGCGAGGTCTTGATGTGCGGCTGCACCTTGAGGCCCGCTTCCACCGCCTTCTTGGCCAGCAGGCCCGCGGCCAGCAGCACGCTGGGGTTGGAGGTGTTGGTGCAACTGGTGATGGCGGCGATCAGCACGTCGCCGTTGCCTACCGTGATGCCGGGCGGCGAATGCACGACCTCGGTCTGCGCGGTGGCGGGTGAGTCGGTGGTGTTGCTGGCGCGGGCATGGGCCAAGGTGGGGCGGTTACCCTCCATCTCCATCACGGGGCGCGCGGCACCCGCAGGTGTAGGCGGGGCGGAGGGTAGCGTGTCCAGCCGCCCTTCGTCGGTGCGGCGCACCAGGTGGCGCGTGTTGAGCATGGCCGGCGGCTGGTTGAAACCGTTTTCGGCGATCGGCTTACTGAAGAGCGACTTGAACTGGCCAGCGACGTTGCCGAGCTCGATGCGGTCCTGCGGGCGCTTGGGGCCGGCCAGGCTGGGCGTGACGTCACCCAGGTCGAGCTTGACCACATGCGAATAATCGATCTGGCCGGCTTGCGCCACGCCGAAAAGGCCTTGCGCCTTGAAGTAAGCCTCGAAGGCTTCGATCTCTTCCTTGGTGCGGCCCGTGCCTTTGAAGTAGTCAATGGTTTTTTCGTCGACCGGGAAGAAACCCATGGTGGCGCCGTATTCGGGCGCCATATTGCCGATGGTGGCGCGGTCCGGCAAGGCCAGCGTGCGCGTGCCCTCGCCGAAAAATTCGACGAACTTGCCCACCACCTTTTCCTTGCGCAATTGCTCGGTCACGCGCAGCACCAGGTCGGTGGCGGTGACGCCTTCGCGCAGGCGGCCGGTCAGCTCGAAGCCCACCACGTCGGGCGTGAGGAAGTACACCGGCTGGCCCAGCATGGCGGCTTCGGCCTCGATGCCGCCGCAACCCCAGGCCACCACACCGATGCCGTTGATCATGGTGGTGTGGCTGTCGGTGCCCACCAGCGAGTCGGGGTAGTACACGTTGTCGTTGGTCTTGTGCACGCCGCGCGACAGGTATTCAAGGTTGACCTGGTGCACGATGCCGAAGCCCGGCGGCACGACGCCGAAGGTGTCAAAGGCCTGCATGCCCCACTTCATGAACTCGTAGCGCTCGCGGTTGCGCTGGAACTCCAGCTTCATGTTGAGGTCCAGCGAATTTTTCTTTCCGTAGTAGTCGACCATGATGGAGTGGTCGACCACCAGGTCCACCGGCACCAGCGGCTCGATGGCCTTGGGGTTCTTGCCCAGCTTGAGCGCCACGCTGCGCATGGCGGCCAGGTCGGCCAGCAGCGGCACGCCGGTGAAGTCCTGCAGCACCACGCGAGAGACGACAAAGGGGATTTCTTCGCTGCGCTCGGCCTGGGGCAGCCAGTTGGCCAGCTGGGCCACGTGTTCGGCCGTGACTTTTTTGCCGTCGCAGTTGCGCAACACCGACTCGAGCACGATGCGCATGGATACAGGCAGGCGGGCGACTTTGGGGAATTGTTTGGCGAGTTCCGGCAGGGAGTAGAACTTGCCGGTTTTGCCGGAGGCGGTCTTGAAGCTTTTGAGCGTGGACGAAAAAGCGTGGGGAGGCGGTTTGGCCATGGCGGACTCCTTTTTATTGACGGCAGCCCCCATTCTGGCAGGCAGTGCGGCCCCGTGGGGGCCCGCGCCTGCATACCCTGCCCTCCTACCCAGTCTTGTGCCTCAGTCTTGCGCCCTTCTGGTGCCGTCCTACCAGGCCGGCTGTGGCGCCGCGCGGCGCAAGCCGAAGTACTGCAGCTCCGCCAGCACCGCCACAGTCAGCGCTTGCATCACCACATAAGCCACACCCAGCATGGAGGGCGACACGCGGCCGCTGACCAGCAGCAGCACGCAGGCCAGCGCCCAACCGGCATTACCCGCCACCAATGCCCAGATGACGCCGCGCGGCAAAGGATTACGCGTTGAAACAAAAGCAACGACCGCCGCATAGACCAGCAGGAACTCGCCGGTGTAGGCAAGCAGGCCTTCGGGCAGGTTCAGCAGGCGGGCCATCGCGGCCGGGAAGGCTACTTGCAGCGCGCCGCAGGCAATGCACGACAGCGCGTCCACACGCAGCACATTGCGCAGAAAGTTTGGGGACGACACGATGGAACTCGAAAACATGGCAAAACTCCTGAAGGTGCGGTCGGCCGATGATGTTGATCAGCGCTCCGGGCCGCCGGGTCGGTGCGCATGGAGGTCATCATTCCTGCGTGGCAGCGGCCCGTCGATGACCTGGCAGGTAATGGAACCCTGCTCACATGGCTTTACGATGAGGGCCATGACCGCCAGCACCCACCACCCCAGCCGCCCGGCGCCGCGAAGTGCGCCCCAACCTTTTGGCGACCACCTGCGCCACTGGCGCCAGCACCGGCGCCTGAGCCAGCTGGACCTGGCCCATGAGGCGGACATCTCGACGCGCCACCTGAGTTTTGTGGAAACCGGGCGCTCGGTGCCCAGCCGCGAAATGGTGCTGCGGCTGTCGGAGAGGCTGGACATCCCGCTGCGCGAGCGCAATGCGCTGCTGGTGGCGGCCGGTTATGCGCCCATGTACCGCGAGCGCCCTCTGGACGACCCGGCGCTGGCCTCGGCCCGGCAGGCCGTGGAGCTGCTGCTCAAAAGCCATGAGCCCTACCCCGCCCTCGCGGTGGACCGGCACTGGAACCTGGTGGCCGCCAACCGCATGGTGCCGCACCTGATGGAAGGCGCCGATGCATCCCTGCTGGAGGGCCCGGTGAACGTGTTGCGCCTCAGCCTGCACCCCAAAGGCCTGGCGCCGCGCATCGGTAACCTGCTGCAGTGGCGCGCGCATATATTTGAGCGTCTGCGCCAGCAGGTCGCGGCCACAGCCGACCCGCTGCTGGCCGCCTTGCTCGAAGAACTCAAGGCCTATCCCGTGCCTGAGGAAGCGAAAAACGAACACCTCGACGGCGAGCACCCGGGCGTTCTCATGCCTTTCCTATTCAAGACACCCGCCGGCATGCTGAGTTTCATCAGCACCACCACCATCTTCGGCACACCGGTGGACGTGACGCTGCAGGAGCTCGCGATGGAAACCTTTTTCCCGGCCGATGATTTCACGCGCCAGGCGTTGCTGGCGCTGGCGGCGCAAGCTTAGACGTCAGCAGTCTTCACAACTCGACGATTGTCTTGAAGCCGCCAAAGATCATCCGCTTCCCGTCAAAGGGTAGATTCTTCGGGTCCATCATGGCTTCGAGGCGTGGGTCGGACATGACCTTTTTGTTGACGCTGTCGCGCTGCTTGCGCGACTTGTAGGTGATCCAGGAGAACACCACCACTTCATCCTTCTTGAGCTTGACGCTTTGCGGAAAGGAGGTGAGCTTGCCGGGTTTCACATCGTCGGCGATGCATTCGGTGTATTCGATCGCGCCGTACTCCTTCCAGATCTTGCCGGCCTTGCGGGACAGCTTGCGGTAGGCCTCCACTTTCTTGGTGGGGACGGCGACGATGAATCCATCTACGTAGCGGGCCATAAAGAAATCTCCTTGTTTGAGGTGCCGATGAAAAGCGGATGCGACACGGCGAAACAACAAGGTCAGGAGACCCTTCGCATCTTGTGTACACCGTACACAATATACCCGAAAACAGGGAATTCCTTGACGGAAAAAGTAACAAAGCTTGCTGGCCCTCAGGCGCTGAAGACGTGGGCCTGGCCGGCCACGGTGATGCGCACCATGGCGCCCAGCGCCGGCGCATGCATGCCCGCGCTGTGCACCAGCAGCGGCTCATCCCAGCCGCTTGCTGGCGCCGCCGAAGCCGCGCCGGTGCCGCGCACCAGGCGCACCGACAGCACGCAGACCGAGCCGCCGAAATCGGTGTCGGTGATCGCACCGTAGCAGGCCTCGCCTTGCGAGCCCTGCGCCGCCGCTTCGGCCGGCACCTCGGCCACCTGCAGCTGCTCGGGCCGCAGCATGATTTGCGCCGGACCCTGGCGCCCACTGTCGTTGACGGCGATGCGCCCCAGCGCGCAGTCGGCCCAGCCGCCGGCCAGTTGCGCGGGCAGCACGATGCTGTCGCCCAGGAAGCCGGCCACAGCCGCATCGCGCGGCCGCAAATACAGGTCCAGCGGGCGGCCGGCCTGCACCAGCAACCCGCCGCGCATCACGGCCACCTGGTCGGCGAATGACAAGGCCTCGGCCTGGTCGTGCGTGACGAGGATGGTGGTGATGCCCGCAGCGCCCAGCAGCTGCGCCACGGCCTTGCGGGTGCTGGCGCGCAAGCCAGTGTCGAGTGCCGAGAAAGGTTCGTCGAGCAGCATCAGCTTCGGCCGTTGCGCCAGAGCCCGCGCCAGCGCCACACGCTGCTGCTGGCCGCCCGAGAGCTCATGCGGGCGGCGCGCCAGCATGGCGCTGTCCAGCGCGACCATGTCCATCAGTTCGGCGATCCGTTCAGCGCGCCGCGGCGTGTTGCGCGGCAGGCCAAAGCCGACGTTGCCTTCAATCGTGAGGTGCGGAAACAGTGCGCCGTCCTGCGGCACATAACCTATGCCGCGTTCGTGCGCGGGCACGGCATCGGGGCCATCGGCCAGTTGGCGCCCGCCCAGGGTGACACGGCCGGCGTCGGGCGCCTCAAAGCCCGCGATGATGCGCAGCAGCGTGGTTTTGCCCGAGCCCGAAGGGCCGACGATGGCGGTGCGGCTGCCGGGCGTGACGCTGAGGTCCACGCCGCCCAGGGCCTGAACGGCGCCGTAATGTTTGCGGATGGCTTGCAGTTCCAGAGAAGTCGTCATCGCGTCATCGTCCCGCCGTGCGTTTGGATTGGTGGTAAAGCAGCCAGGTCATGGGCAGCGAGAGCAGCACCATGATGAGCGCATAGGGCGCGGCGGCGGCGTAGTCGATCTCGCTGCTGTAGGCCCAGAAGGAAGTCGCCAGCGTGCGCGTGCCGTTGGGCGCGAGCATCAGCGTGGCGGTGAGTTCGTTGGTGATGCCCAGGCCCACCAACGCCGCGCCGGCCGCCGCACTGGGCGCGGCCAGCCGCATCGTGATGGCCCACAGCGCCTGGGCGGGCGTGCGGCCCAGGCTGCGCGCGGCCTGCTCCAGCTCCACCGGCGCCTGCGCGATGCCGGCGCGCAGGCTGATCAGGGCGCGCGGCAAAAACATCAGCAGATAGGCCAGCAGCACCGTGAGCGCCGTCTGGTAGATCGGCAGGCGCACGGTGACCGTGACCAGGGCCAGCGCCACCACCACGCCGGGCAGCGAGCCGACCATGTAGTTGCAAGCTTCGAGCACACGCTGCAACCGGCCCGGCGAGCGTATCGACAGCCAGGCCATGGGCACAGCGGCCAGCGTGGTCAGCAACGCACCGGCCAGCGCGAGCGCCAGGGTCTGGAAAAGAGACGGGCCGAGTTCATCGAAGCGCCACACAGCCGCGCCGCCCGCCACCAGCCAGCGTCCCAGTGTGACCAGCGGCACGCCCAGCGCCAGCACGCTGAGCAGCGCGGGCAGCAACAGGCCAAGCGCGGTGAAGCGGCCCAGGCTGCGCTTCAAAGGCATGCGCGCCGCGCCGGAGCCGACGCGCGCATAACGTTCCTTGCCGCGCGCGGCCGATTCCAGCCCCAGCAGCGCGAAGCAGCAGACCACCAGCACGCCCGAGAGCATGTTGGCGGCGGGGCCGTTGTAGGTCGACTGGAACTGGTCGACGATGGCCGTGGTGAAGGTGTCGAAGCGGATCATCACGTAGAGGCCGTATTCGGCCAGCAAGTGCAGCCCCACCAGCAGCGAGCCGCCGCACACCGCCAGCCGCAACTGCGGCAGCACCACACGAAAGAACACGGCCCAGGGGCTAAGGCCGAGCGAGGCGGCGCTGTCTTCCATGCCCGGGTCCAGCCGCCGCAGGGCCGCGGCCACCGGCAAATACAGGAAAGGGAAATAGGCGATCACCGAGACCATCACGCCGGCCGCCAGGCCGTGCAGCCCGGGCGCCACCGTCATCCAGGCATAGCTGTGCACAAAAGCCGGCACCGCCAGCGGCGCCACCAGCAGCCAGGCCCAGGTGCGGGCGCCGGGCAGCTCGCTGCGTTCGGTGAGCCAAGCCAGCGCCACAGCCAGCACGGCGCATAGCGGCACCGTGAGCGCCACCAGCAGCCCGGTGTTGACCAACAGTTCGCCGACGCGCGGCCGGAAGATCAGGGCCGAGGCGGTATCCCAGCCGGTCTGGACGCCGACCCAGAGCACAAAGCCCAGCGGCAGCAAAGCCAGCAGCGAGACCACGAGGGCCGCGCCGCCCACCCAGGACAGGCGCCAGCCGCCATGCCCCGCCGCCGCAGCAGCCGGGAAAGGCCGCAGCACGGCGTCGGCGCCGGCATCAAGGGGCAAGGCACTCAAGGAAGGTATCCGATCCGCGGGCGTGAAAGCGGTTTACAGCAGGCCGGCCTGGGTCATCAGGTCGGTGACTTTTTTGCTGTTGAGTTTGGACGGCTCGACCTTGGGCGCCTGCAGTTCGGCCAGCGGCACCAGCTTGGGGTTGGACTGCGCGCCGGTACCGACGGCGTATTCATAGGCGTCGCCAGTCTTCAAAATTTCCTGGCCGCCCTTGCCGGCGATCCATTTCACGAAAGCCTGGGCTTCGGGCTGGTGCTTGCTCGAGGCCAGCACGCCGCCGCCGGAGATGCTGACGAAAGCGCCAGCATCCTGGTTGCGGAAGTAATGCAGCTGGGTGTTGCTGCTGTTCTCGCCGGTCTTGGCCTGGTCGCCGTAGTAGTAATAGTGGTAGATGACCCCGCCCTCGATCTGGCCGGCGTTGACGGCCTTGAGCACCGTGCCGTTGCCCTTGTAAGGTGTGGCGTTTTCCTTCATGGCCTTGAGCCAGGCGGCAGTGGCAGCCTCGCCCTTGAGCTCAAGCAGCGCGCTCACGATGGCCTGGAAGTCGGCGCCGGAAGGCGACGCGGCCCAGCGGCCCTTCCATGCCGGCGTGGCCAGATCCAGCATGGACTTGGGCAGCTGCGCCGGCGTGAGCTTGGCCTTGTTGTAGACAAACACCGTGCTGCGCGCGGCGATGCCGGTCCAGCGGCCATGCTCGGGACGGAAGTTGGCAGGCACTTCAGACAAGGTGGCCGCATCCAGCGGGGCAAACAGCCCTGCCATATCAACCAGCGCCATGGCGGGAGAGTTTTCGGTCAGGAACACGTCGGCGGGTGAGGCTTTGCCTTCCTGCACGATCTGGTTGCCCAGCTCGGTATCGCTGCCGTTGCGCAAGGTGACCTTGATGCCGGTTTCCTTGCTGAAGGCATCGGCCCAGGCCTTGGTCAGGCTGGCGTGCTGGGCGTTGTAGACCACGATGCCCTCGGGGCTGGGTTTGACGGCTTGCGCTGTGGCGGCCAGCGGAGCGGCCAGAAGGCCGGCGGCCAGCGCGGCGCCGGCAAGGGAGAAGGACAACAATTTCATGGAACACCTTTACAAAAGAAGCGGGCACGCAGGGGACCGGGTCGGCAGGCGAAAAGACGAAAAGGCGGAAAAACAGTCATGTCTTGCGCCGCGCCTGTAAGGAACCAGTCATGCAAATGCGAATTACTCTCATCTATATGGTAACCGCTCCGCCATTTGGTTCCGCGGTAGGGCAATGGTTTACATAAGCGGCGTGCGCAAGCCGGAGCTGTCGGCACTTGCTGACAGCTGCCCGGGCCGCTGGCCGATGAGCGGCATGCGGCCCGGCGCCTAGCCTTGAAGCTTCCACCCCATGCACATCGATACACATCCATTCAGGGAGTTTTCATGAGCACAGCCAAATCAGACCACGACACCCTCTGGGCCCTGATCAAGGACATCAAGTACGGCATGCTCACGCACCGCCACGCCAACGGCTTGCTGCACGCCCATCCGCTGACCACGCAGAACCGCGCCATCGACGAAGGCGCGCGGCTGTACTTTTTCATCTCGCGCAAAAGCGAGCTGGCCCAGCGCCTGCAGCAGGACGGCAATGTCAATGTGTCGTATGCGGACCCGGGTGACGACAGCTATGTGTCGCTGTCAGGCCAGGCTCTGGTTGCCGAAGACCAGGCCAAAAAGGAAGAACTCTGGTCGCCGGCGGCACGGGCCTGGTTTCCGGCCGGCGTGAACGACCCGGACCTGGCCTTGCTGGCGGTGCATATCCACCACGCTGAATATTGGGATGTGAAGGAAAGCAAGATGGTGCAGCTGGCCAAGATGGCCAAGGCCGCGCTCACCGGAGACACGCCGCCCAGGCTGGGCGAACACAAAGAACTGCACCTGTCCTGAACCAGCGCGAGGTCCCATGCCCTTCATCTCATTCAACAAATCCACCGAACCGGCCGCACCGGACGACCTGCGCATCAACAGCGCCGCGGTGCTGTACGTGGAGGCCTCGCCTCCCGACCTGGTCGGCCAGACCACCATCCACATGCTGGGCCAGGGGACGACCGTCAATGCCGTCACCGAATCGGTAGGCACCGTGGTCGCCAGCATAGGCAATCTGGTGGGCCTCAAGCGCCACTACCTGGCGCCGCCGCCCGACATCGGCGCGAGCACGGTCTATGTGCAGGCGTCCAACGTGAGTTATATGCGCCCCAACCTGCCGCTGTCGCCGGAGTTCTGGTACCTGACCTTTGTCGACGGTTCGGAATTGCGGGTGGTCGAGCCTCTGCCCTGAAGACTCCAATGCGCTTCGGACTGGCGCCGTGCCACGCCCTTATTTCTGTGCGGGCACATAGCGCACGGGCTCATCGCCCACGCGCAGGTAGTTCACCACCCCCATCACGTCGTCGACCAGCCAGACGGCTTTCTCCAATGCTTCGGACTGCTCGCGTGTCTTGACGCAGCCTTTGAGGAACACCAGCCGGCGCTCACCCTGCACCCAGACGCTGGTGTCGTCGAAGCGGCCGTCGAGCTTGATGTACTGCGAGACACGCGGAATGATCTCCTGGTCGTACCAATAAGAGTTGGCAAGCCGGCAGCGCCCCACGCGATAACAGCTGCCGCCGTGCTGCGCCCGGACATGGGCCACGTCGCGCACTTCCTGCTCGGTGTAAAGCGGCCCTTCGGGAACCGGGCACTGGGCGATGGCCGAGGTGACCTGGAGGAAGGGGTCGTTGAAGGCGTTGCTGCGCGCTTCTTGTGCTCCCGCACCGGTTACCGAAAAAAGGGCAAAAAAAAGGAAGGAAAGAAGTGACGGTTTCTTCATCACTTCATCCTTCCATTTCACCTTGCGGCTGTCAAGCCGCAGGCAGGGTGTCCACTTAGGCCGGCACGCCGTCCTTCACCGTATCGGCCATGTCGGTGTAATCCTTGACCTGGTCGAAGTTGAGGTACTGGTAAATCTGCGCGCTGGCAGCCGTCAGCACGCCCATGTCGGCCATGTATTCGGCCTTGGTGGGGATACGGCCCAGCTTGGAGCAGATCGCGGCCAGTTCGGCGGAACCGAGGTAGACGTTGGAGTTCTTGCCCAGGCGGTTCGGGAAGTTGCGGGTGGAGGTGGAGAACACCGTCGCGCCCTCTTTCACCTGTGCCTGGTTGCCCATGCACAGGCTGCAGCCCGGCATTTCCATGCGGGCGCCGGCGGAGCCGAGCACGCCGTAATGGCCCTCTTCCGTGAGCTGCTTGGCGTCCATCTTGGTCGGCGGCGCCATCCACAGCTTGACGGGGATGTCGCGCTTGTTCTCGAGCAGCTTGGAGGCCGCGCGGAAGTGGCCGATGTTGGTCATGCAGCTGCCGATGAAGACTTCATCGATCTTGCTGCCGGCCACTTCGCTGAGGGTCTTCACGTCGTCGGGGTCGTTCGGGCAGGCCACGATGGGTTCGTGGATGTCGGCGAGGTCGATTTCGATGACGGCGGCGTATTCGGCATCCGCATCGCCCTTGAGCAACTGCGGGTCGGCCAGCCAGGCTTCCATGGCGGCGATGCGTCGCTTGATGGTGCGCACGTCCGAGTAGCCCGTGGCGATCATCCACTTCAGCATCGTGATGTTGCTGTTGATGTACTCGATGATGGGTTCCTTGTTCAGGTGCACCGTGCAGCCGCCGGCGGAACGCTCGGCGGAGGCATCGGAGAGCTCGAACGCCTGTTCCACCTTGAGGTCGGGCAGACCTTCGATTTCCAGGATGCGGCCCGAGAAGATGTTCTTCTTGCCCTGCTTGGCGACCGTCAGCAGGCCGGCCTTGATGGCGTACAGCGGGATCGCGTTGACCAGGTCGCGCAGCGTGATGCCGGGCTGCATTTCACCCTTGAAGCGCACCAGCACCGATTCGGGCATGTCCAGCGGCATCACGCCGGTGGCGGCGCCGAAGGCCACCAGGCCGGAGCCCGCGGGGAAGCTGATGCCGATGGGGAAACGCGTGTGGCTGTCGCCGCCGGTGCCGACGGTGTCGGGCAGCAGCATGCGGTTAAGCCAGCTGTGGATGATGCCGTCGCCGGGACGCAGCGAAATGCCGCCGCGCGTGCTGATGAAATCAGGCAGCTCGTGGTGCATCTTCACGTCGACGGGCTTGGGATAGGCCGCCGTATGGCAGAAGGACTGCATGACCAGGTCGGAGCTGAAGCCCAGGCAGGCCAGGTCTTTCAGTTCGTCGCGCGTCATCGGGCCGGTGGTGTCCTGCGAGCCGACCGAGGTCATCTTGGGTTCGCAATACGTGCCGGGGCGCACGCCCTGGCCTTCCGGCAGGCCGACCGCGCGGCCGACCATTTTTTGCGCCAGCGTGAAGCCGCGGCCGTTGTCGGCCGGGTTCTGCGGCAGGCGGAACTGGGTGGACAAAGGCAGGCCCAGCGCGAAGCGCGCCTTGGCCGTGAGGCCGCGGCCGACGATCAGCGGAATGCGGCCGCCGGCACGCACTTCGTCGAACAGCACGTCGCTCTTGAGCTTGAACTCGGCGATCACCTTGCCGTCCTTGAGCGCCTTGCCGTCGTAGGGGCGCAGCTCGATCACGTCGCCCATGGCCATCTGGCTCACGTCGAGTTCGATCGGCAGCGCGCCGGAGTCTTCCATGGTGTTGTAGAAAATCGGTGCGATCTTGCTGCCGAGGCAGACGCCGCCGAAGCGTTTGTTGGGCACAAACGGAATGTCCTGGCCCGTCCACCACAGCACGGAGTTGGTGGCCGACTTGCGCGAGGAACCGGTGCCGACCACGTCGCCCACATAGGCCACGAGGTTTCCCTTGGCCTTGAGTTCTTCAATGAACTTGACCGGGCCGCGCTTGCCGTCTTCCTCGGGCGTGACGCCGGGGCGGGCGTTCTTGTGCATGGCGATGGCATGCAGCGGGATGTCGGGGCGGCTCCAGGCGTCGGGCGCGGGGGAAAGATCGTCGGTGTTGATTTCACCGGCCACCTTGAAGACCGTCAGCTTGATGGACTCGGGGACTTCAGGGCGGCTGGTGAACCACTCGGCATCGGCCCAGCTTTGCAGCACGGCCTTGGCGTACTTGTTGCCCTTCTCGGCTTTTTCCTGGACGTCGTGGAACTGGTCGAACATCAGCAGGGTATTTTTCAGGCCGCTGGCGGCTTGCGTGGCGACGCTGTCTTCCGCGTCGTCGAGCAGCGCGACCATGGGGCTGATGTTGTAGCCGCCCAGCATGGTGCCCAGCAGCTGCGTGGCTTTTTCACGCGAGATCAGCGCGCATTTTTCCGTGCCGTGGGCCACAGCCGCCAGGTAGCTGGCCTTGACCTTGGCGGCGTCGTCAACGCCGGCCGGAACGCGGTGGGTAATGAGTTCGACCAGGAAGGCTTCCTCGCCCTTGGGCGGATTCTTCAGCAGCTCGATGACTTCGCCGGTCTGCTTTGCGGACAACGGCAGCGGCGGGATGCCGGTGACGGCGCGCTCGGCGACGTGGGCGCGGTAGGTTTGCAAGAAGTCGGACGTCATGGTTTTTTTCTCCTGTACTCAAAAATTTGCACGGGCGATGCCCGTGCGGTCGTGGTCTGTGTCTGTTATTGGGTTTTGGCCGGGGCAGTTTCTGGCTGAGCAGAACCCGTGCCAGCCTGAGCTGGCGCAGCTTTGGCGGCAGGCAAGGCCTCCAGAATGCTGGTCGGGGGGTTCTTCTTCATGTCGTCGGCAAAAGTCACCTGCGCCGGGCTCATGCACTCGTCAGCCAGGCGCTGGCCCAATTTCTGGCTCATCAGCATCGACTTGTTGCCCAGCTGGAGCCACATGGCGCCTGCACGGCCGTCTTCCAGGCGGATGGCGCCGGTGCGGCTTCCGACCGGGTGCATGCGAAAACGCATCTTGCCCGTCTGCACCAGGAAGAAGCCCGGGCGTTTTTCGTTCGGCGTGATGGTGACGGAGGCACCCAGTTCGCAGGGGATCGTGCCGATGTAAACCCGCTTGGCGAGCTCCAGGTCTTCAGCGGTCAAGGTGACTGACAGGTCATCGTCAATGGGCGTCCTTTCTTCCACCACCTTGGCGGCGGAACGCCTGATCGGTGCGCGCTTGGCGGCCTGGACAGGCTGGTCAGCTGCGGCTGCAGCCTTGGGCGCGGCGGCTTTAGGGGCCGCCGTCTGGGCCAGCAACAGGGCCGGCGCGGCCAGCATCAAGGCAGAGAGAGCGAAATGTTTCATGAGGGTCCTTTGGAACGGTCAACAGTCAATCGGAAAAATCAGTGAAGCGGGACAGGAAAATACGCCTGCGCCTCGTGCGGTAAGACACGGCCGGTCTGGTGCGCACGCTCCAGAACCTGCCAAAAGTAGCGGTAGCTCGCGCGGTCGTGCAGCTTTCCTTCAAAGTTGATGGGCGCCCAGTCGGCAAGCGCGGCGGCGGTGATTATTTTGGTGGCGTCCTCAATCTCGCCTTCGCCGGGTGCGAAGGCCTCCAGAATGGGGCGAATCTGGTTCGGGTGGATGCTCCACATCCGGGTGTAGCCCAGTTCGCGGGCGGCATGGCGTGCGGCGGCGGTCATGGCCTCAATGTCGCTGAATTCCGTGACAACACAATGTGAGGGCACCTTGCCGTGGGCGTGGCAGGCCGAAGCGATTTCGAGCTTGGCGCGCAGCACCAGCGGGTGCGTGAACTGGCCCCGGCTGCTCATGCCGTCGGCGGGAATCGCGCCCGCATGGGCCGACACAAAATCCATGAGCCCGAAGCTCAGCGACTGCACGCGCGGGTGCGCCGCGATCTCAAAGGCATTGCGCACCGCGAGCGGCGATTCGATCAGCACGTGCAGCGGCAAATCCCCGGCGCAAGCGGCCAGCAGCGCCTGCTCGGCGCGCAGTACGTCGGCCAGCGATTCGACCTTGGGAACCATGATGTGCGAAAGGTGGCGCGCCAGCTTGCCGGCGATCATCGCCATGTCGGACTCAAAGGCCGGATGGTCCACCGCGTGCACACGCACGGCGACGCGGGCCTTGTCGCCGGCCAATGCCGCCAGCGCCACCACCATGGCCGCGTGCTCGGCCTCGCCGCCCACGGGCGCGCCGTCTTCGCAGTCCAGCGTCACGTCAAACACGCAGGCGCCGAACTCCTCGATCATCTCGGCCTGCAACTGCAGGCTTTTGCGCATGCGCGCTTCGACGCCGCTGTAGTGGTCGCAGACCGGCAGCGTCATGGCGCCGGCCTGGGCGCCGAGCAGCACTTGCGCGGGATGAAGGGCGGTGGCGCTCATGGCTTGCGTTGGGCGACGATGAACATGCGCGGGAAGGCCAGCAGCCGTTTTCCGTCACTGCGCGGGGTATAGGCCTTGGCGACCCGCCGTTCGTATTCGGCGAGGTAACTCGCCTGCAGGTCCGGCGGCAGGCGGTCCACAAAGGGCTTGAGGCCCGTTGCACGCACCCATTCCACGATAGCGGCGGCCGAATCCATAGGGTGCTGGTAAGCCGTGCGCCAGACATCGACGTGCGCGGCCTCAGCGGCCAGCAGGTCGTAATAACGGTCTATCGAGAAAAGCTCGGTGCGCAGCTTTGAGTAATCACCGATTGCGTCAGTCCACGGCGCTTCGGACGCCAACTCGCGCATCAGGCGATGCGTGGGCTCGTCGCGGTTGTCGGGCATCTGGATGGCCAGCACGCCGCCGGGCGCCAGCGCGGCGAACAGCCGCGGGATCAGCCTGGCGTGGTCGGGCACCCATTGCAAGGCCGCGTTCGCGTAGATGAGCTGGGGTGCGGCATCGCCGGATGCGGCTTGCCAATCGGCGATGTCGCTCAACTCGAAATGCGCGGCCGGCAGGCGCTTGCGCGCGCTGGCCAGCATGGCTTCGGAATTGTCGGTGCCCGTGACCACGGCGCCCGGAAAGCGGCGGACCAGCAACTCGGTGGAATTGCCGGGCCCGCAGCCCAGGTCGAACACCCGGGCCGCCTGCCCCAGCGGCACCCGCGCCAGCAGCTCCTGGGCCGGGCGCGTGCGCTCGTCCTCATAGCGGCTGTAGAGTGCGGGATTCCAGTCGCTCATGGATGAGGACGGCGGTGTGCGGACAAGTGCTGGCGGCCTCTAGTACTGCAAGCTGGAAGTAGCGAAACAAAATGAAAGTGATGGATTCGCGCCCAGGGCAAGGCGCGAGCCGCAGCGAAGGCTGGACGCCTTCGCAAGGCTTGCAACGCCGCCATGGGTGCGAAGACGCGCTTTCATGTTTCGATATTTTCGGGTTGCAGTACTGGTTTACAGGAGATGCTTGACGCCGTCTTGCTCACCCTTGAGCTCGTCCAGCGTCTTGTTGATGCGTTCCTGGCTGAAGGCGTCGATTTCCAGGCCTTCGACGAGTTTGTACTCGCCGTTTTCGCAGGTCACGGGGAAACCGAACATGACGTCCTTGGGGATGCCGTACTGGCCGTCCGACGGGATGCCCATGGTGACCCACTTGCCGTTGGTGCCCAGGGCCCAGTCGCGCATGTGGTCGATGGCGGCATTGGCGGCCGATGCCGCCGAGGACAGGCCGCGCGCTTCAATGATGGCGGCGCCGCGCTTGCCGACGGTGGGCAGGAACACGTTGGCGTTCCATTCCTGGTCGTTGATCATCTTGGCGACGCTTTCGCCCTTGATGGTGGCGAAACGGTAGTCGGCGTACATCGTGGGCGAGTGGTTGCCCCAGACGGTGAGCTTTTCGATGTCGGCCACGGCCTTGCCGGTCTTGGCGGCGATCTGGCTGGCAGCGCGGTTGTGGTCCAGGCGCAGCATGGCGGTGAAGTTCTTGCGCGGCAGGTCGGGGGCGCTCTTCATGGCGATGTAGGCGTTGGTGTTGGCGGGGTTGCCGACCACCAGCACCTTGACGTTGCGGCTGGCAACGGCGTTGAGCGCCTTGCCCTGCGCCGTGAAGATGGCGCCGTTGACGGCCAGCAGTTCGGCGCGTTCCATGCCGGGGCCGCGCGGGCGCGAACCGACCAGCAGCGCGTAGTCGGCATCCTTGAAGGCCTTCATCGGATCGTCATACGCTTGCATGCCGACCAGCAGCGGGAAGGCGCAGTCGTCGAGTTCCATCATCACGCCCTTGAGCGCCTTCTGCGGGCCCTCAACAGGCACTTCGAGCAGTTGCAGGATGACGGGCTGGTCCTTGCCGAGCATCTCGCCGGAGGCAATGCGAAACAGCAATGCGTAACCGATTTGGCCAGCTGCACCGGTGACTGCAACACGGACGGGTTTTTTGCTCATGATCGAGGGCTCCAGGAAAGTTAAGAATCGGTTGAATGAGGGTGTGATGTGAGATGTCTGGCGCGAGCCTGGGATATCCGAGATGCTTATTCAGGGTTTTCGCCCTCAAAATCACCGCAAAATGGCAGGCCATGCACTGGCTCAGCCCAAGATTTTACGCTCGAAAAGTGACGGGCGTCAATTTGTCTTATGTCTTATATAAGATATGATTCAGGCTTGATTCGGACTTTATTTCCGGGATTGCCGCGTGCCTGTTGCGGCACCCCATGCAACCCGCTTTAACCCGCCGCCAAACGCCACTTACTGCTGCTAACCTGCTGCTCCCATGGCCATCAACCCGTCCTCATTGACCGATTCCGCCACGCTTTCCGGCGATGCCGGCGCGGTTACCGGCGTGGCACCGGCCTTCAGCCCGCTCTACCAGCAGATCAAGGTGCTGATCCTGCAAAGCCTGCAGGCCGGTGAATGGAAGCCCGGCGAGGCCATTCCCAGCGAGATGGACCTCGCCGCGCGTTTCCGCGTGAGCCAGGGCACGGTGCGCAAGGCGATCGACGAACTGGCGGCCGAGAACCTGGTGGTGCGCCGCCAGGGCAAGGGCACCTTCGTGGCCACGCATGCTGAGCAACACGTGCAATACCGCTTCCTGCGGCTCATGCCCGACAGCGGCGACACCACCAGCGAAGGCCCGGCCGAGCGGCAGATCATCGATTGCAAGCGCCTGCGCGCGCCGGCCGACATCGCGCGCCCGCTCTCGCTGCGCACCGGCGACGCCGTGCTGCAGCTGCGCCGCGTGCTGGCCTTCCAGGGCACGCCGACGATTCTCGAAGACGTCTGGCTGCCGGGCGGCCCGTTCAAGGGCCTGACCGCCGAGCGGCTGGCCACGCACCGCGGCCCCATGTACGCGCTGTTTGAAACCGAGTTCGGCGTGCGCATGGTGCGCGCCGAGGAAAAAATCCGCGCCGTCGCGGCCGATGAGGCCTCCGCCGCGCTGCTCAGCGTGCCGGTGGGCGCGCCGCTGCTCAGCGTGGAGCGCACCGCCTATACCTACAACGACCTGCCCATGGAATTGCGCCGGGGCCTGTACCGCACCGATACCCATCACTACAAAAACGACCTTAGTTGACGGGAACCCTCAGGAAGCTGCAAACGTTTGTAAGCCGATTGTTGCGTTGCAATAGAATTCGGCTGTTTAGCTGTAATTGCAGACCCGGTTACCACCCAGTTACACCCACGAAAGCCTAAAAATGACAGAGCTGGCCTCCAAACAGCGTCCCAAGCGGCCCGAGTTCCGCAACATCAACGCGCTCACCGACCTCCCCACCTACCGCTTCCCCGTCGCAAGCATCATCTCCATCCTGCATCGCATCAGCGGGGGCATCATGTTCCTGCTGCTGCCCTTCATCATCTGGATGTTCGACACCTCGATTTCTTCCGAGATTTCGTTCGAGAAATTCAAAGCGGCTTTCAACATCGGCATGCTGGGCCTGCCCGGCATCATCTGGAAGCTCGTGGCGCTGGCCCTGATCTGGGCCTACCTGCACCACTTCATCGCCGGCCTGCGCCATCTCTGGATGGACGTCAGCCACGCCGCCGTCAGCAAGGAGTTCGGCAAGTCATCCGCCATCTTCACGCTGGTCGTGAGCATCGCCCTGACGCTGGTCCTCGGCGCCAAGCTGTTCGGCCTTTACTGATCACAAGGAGCACAAAAAATGGCAGTTAACTACGGCTCCAAGCGCATCGTTGTCGGTGCCCACTACGGCTTGCGCGACTGGCTCGCGCAACGCGTCACGGCTGTCCTGATGGCCCTCTTCACCGTGCTGCTGCTGGCCCAGGTCATCTTCAGCAAAGGCCCCATCGGCTACGACAAATGGGCCGGCATTTTCTCGGCGCAGTGGATGAAAGTGCTGACCTTCACGGTCATCATCGCCCTGCTCTACCACGTGTGGGTCGGCATGCGCGAGATCGGGATGGACTACCTCAAGGCGGCGTCCCTCAAGCTCGTGCTGAATGTGTTCACCATCGTCTGGCTGGTGGCCTGCGCCGGCTGGGGCATCCAGGTCCTGTGGCGCCTCTGACGCGCCGCTGACACTGAAGACCCGACAAGAAGACCGACACCCCACAAAAAATCATGACCGCAACATCCAAACTCCCCAAGCGCAAATTTGACGTCGTCATCGTCGGTGCCGGCGGCTCCGGCATGCGCGCCTCGCTGCAGCTGGCGCGCGCCGGCCTCAATGTCGCCGTGCTCTCCAAAGTGTTCCCCACGCGCTCGCACACCGTCGCGGCCCAGGGCGGCATCGGCGCCTCGCTCGGCAACATGAGCGAAGACAACTGGCACTACCACTTCTACGACACCGTCAAGGGCTCCGACTGGCTCGGCGACCAGGACGCGATCGAGTACATGTGCCGTGAAGCGCCCAAGGTCGTGTACGACCTCGAGCACATGGGCATGCCCTTCGACCGCAACCCCGACGGCACGATTTACCAGCGCCCCTTCGGCGGCCACACCGCCAACTACGGCGAAAAGCCCGTGCAGCGCGCCTGCGCCGCGGCCGACCGCACCGGCCACGCCATGCTGCACACGCTGTACCAGCAAAACGTCAAGGAAAAAACCAGCTTCTTCGTCGAATGGATGGCGCTGGACCTGATCCGCGATGCCGCGGGCGACGTCGTGGGCGTGACCGCCCTCGAAATGGAAACCGGCGACGTCCACATTTTTGAAGCCAAGACCACACTGCTGGCCACCGGCGGCGCCGGCCGCATTTTTGCCGCGTCGACCAACGCCTTCATCAACACCGGCGACGGCCTGGGCATGGCGGCGCGCGCCGGCATCCCGCTGGAAGACATGGAGTTCTGGCAGTTCCATCCGACCGGCGTGGCCGGCGCCGGCGTGCTGCTGACCGAAGGCTGCCGCGGCGAAGGCGCGATTTTGCGCAACAGCAACGGCGAGCGTTTCATGGAGCGCTATGCGCCCACGCTGAAAGACCTGGCGCCGCGCGACTTCGTCTCGCGCTCCATGGACCAGGAAATCAAGGAAGGCCGCGGCTGCGGCCCCAACAAGGACTACATCCTGCTGGACATGACCCACCTGGGCGTGGACGCCATCATGAAGCGCCTGCCCTCGGTGTTCGAGATCGGCCACAACTTCGCCAACGTCGACATCACCAAGGAACCGATCCCCGTGGTGCCGACCATCCACTACCAGATGGGCGGCATCCCGACCAACATCCACGGCCAGGTCGTCACGCAGGACGCCAGCAACCAGAGCCAGGTCGTCAACGGCCTCTACGCGGTGGGCGAATGCTCCTGCGTCAGCGTGCACGGCGCCAACCGCCTGGGCACCAACTCGCTGCTGGACCTGCTGGTGTTCGGCAAGGCCGCCGGCAACCACATCGTCGAGTTCGCCAAGACCACCGTCCACAAGCCGCTGCCGGCTGACGCCGCCGACAAAACCCTGGCCCGCATCGCGCGCCTGGACAACGCGACCGACGGCGAATACGCCCAGGACGTGGCCAACGACCTGCGCGCCGCCATGCAGCAGCACGCCGGTGTGTTCCGCACGCAAGCCATCATGGACGAAGGCGTAAGCAAGATCGCCGCCCTGCGCGCGCGCGTCAACAGCATCGGCCTGAAAGACAAGTCCAAGATCTTCAACACCGCGCGCATCGAGGCGCTGGAAGTCGAGAACCTGATCGAGGCCGCACAGGCCACCATCGTGTCGGCCGCCGCCCGCCGGGAAAGCCGCGGCGCGCACTCTGTCGACGACTACGGCGACACGCCCGAACACCCGAACGGACGCAACGACACCGAATGGCACAAGCACACGCTGTGGTACAGCGAAGGCAGCCGCCTGGCCTACAAGCCGGTGCAGATGAAGCCCCTGACCGTCGAGTCCGTGCCGCTCAAGACACGCACGTTCTAAAAAAAACAGACACGACAGACGGCCTGCGACCCCACAAGAAGCGAGAAACCCCATGACCAAACGCACCTTCAAGATCTACCGCTACGACCCGGACACCGATGCCAAGCCCTACATGCAGACCATCGAGGTGGAGCTCGACGGCCATGAGCGCATGCTGCTGGACGCGTTGATGAAACTCAAGGCGCAGGATCCGTCCATCAGCTTTCGCCGCTCCTGCCGCGAAGGCGTCTGCGGCTCGGACGCGATGAACATCAACGGCAAGAACGGCCTGGCCTGCCTGACCAATATGCGCACGCTGCCCGAGGTCATCATCCTCAAGCCGCTGCCGGGCCTGCCCGTGGTGCGCGACCTGATCGTCGACATGACGCAGTTCTTCAAGCAGTACAACTCGATCAAGCCCTACCTGATCAACGACAACGTGCCGCCCGAGAAAGAGCGCCTGCAGAGCCCCGAAGAGCGCGAAGAGCTCAACGGCCTCTACGAGTGCATCCTGTGCGCCAGCTGCTCGACTTCCTGCCCCAGTTTCTGGTGGAACCCCGACAAGTTCGTCGGCCCGGCCGGCCTGCTGCAGGCCTACCGTTTCATCGCCGACAGCCGCGACGAAGCCACCGCCGAGCGCCTGGACAACCTTGAAGATCCCTACCGCCTGTTCCGCTGCCACACCATCATGAACTGCGTCGACGTCTGCCCCAAGGGCCTGAACCCGACGAAAGCCATCGGCAAGATCAAGGAAATGATGGTGATGAGGACAGTTTGACCGTCCACTGGCCGAAAATATGGAAACCGCCGACGCCCTGCTAGACGAGCGCGCCCTGAGCAAACTCAAGTGGCGCTGCCGACGCGGCCTGCTCGAAAACGACCTGCTGATAGAGCGCTTCTTCCAGGGCCACGAGGCCACCCTCACCGTCAGGCAGGCTAAAGGGTTGAATGATTTAATGGAGTTGTCCGACAACGATTTGCTGGACCTGCTGTTAAAACGAAAAGAAGCTGGCCAGCTGCCCGATGAAGCCGCCAAGGCAAGCGCCTCTACTTCTGAAGCCCATGAGGTTTTAAAGTTGCTGCAGCCCGCGGCGCCGGCCCCCTGATTACCCGCCCGTCCCTCATTGACACTGATACGAAAGAAAGAAGCAAGAAATGAAGCTAGCTGACAACAAAGCCACCCTGTCCTTCAGCAACGGCAGCCCCAGCATCGACCTGCCGGTGTACCAGGGCAATGTCGGCCCGGACGTCGTCGACATCCGCAAGCTGTACGCGCAAACCGGCATGTTCACCTATGACCCCGGTTTCCTGTCGACCGCCGCCTGCCAGTCGGCCATCACCTACATCGACGGCGACAAGGGCGAGCTGCTGTACCGCGGCTACCCCATCGAGCAGCTGGCCACCAACTGCGACTACATGGAAACCTGCCACCTGCTGCTGTACGGAGAGCTGCCCAACGTGGCGCAGAAGACCGACTTCGTGCACCGCGTGACCAACCACACCATGGTCAACGAGCAGATGCAGTTCTTCCTGCGCGGTTTCCGCCGCGACGCGCATCCGATGGCCATCATGACCGGCCTGGTCGGCGCCCTGTCGGCCTTCTACCATGACAGCACCGACATCAACAACCCGGAACACCGCGAAATCGCCGCGATCCGCCTGATCGCCAAGATGCCGACCCTGGTCGCCATGGCTTACAAGTACACCGTGGGCCAGCCCTACATGTACCCCAAGAACAACCTGAGCTACGCCGGCAACTTCCTGCACATGATGTTCGCCACGCCGTGCGAAGAGTACAAGGTCAACCCGGTGCTTGAACGCGCCCTGGACCGCATCTTTATCCTGCACGCCGACCACGAACAGAACGCCTCGACCTCCACCGTGCGCCTGTGCGGTTCCTCCGGCACCAACCCCTTCGCCGCCATCGCGGCCGGTGTGGCCTGCCTCTGGGGCCCGGCCCACGGCGGTGCCAATGAAGCAGCCCTCAACATGCTGGGCGACATCCAGAAGCAGGGCGGCGTCGAGAAGATCGGCGAATTCATCAAGCAGGTCAAGGACAAGAGTTCCGGCGTCAAGCTGATGGGCTTCGGCCACCGCGTCTACAAAAACTACGACCCGCGCGCCAAGCTCATGCAGGAAACCTGCAAGGAAGTGCTGCAGGAAATGGGCCTGGAAAACGACCCGCTGTTCAAGCTGGCCATGGCCCTGGAAAAGATCGCCCTCGAAGACGACTACTTCGTCTCGCGCAAGCTCTACCCCAACGTCGACTTCTACTCCGGCATCGTGCAGCGCGCCATCGGCATCCCCGTGCCGCTGTTCACTGCCGTCTTCGCCCTGGCCCGCACGGTCGGCTGGATCGCCCAGCTCAATGAAATGATCGGCGACCCCGAGTACAAGATCGGCCGCCCACGCCAGCTGTTCACCGGCTCCACGACCCGCCAGGTCAAGCCGCTGGCCAAGCGCTAAGCCACCCGCGCCTTGGCGCAAAGCCCGCCTGATGGCAGCATCGGCGGGCTTTTTTACGCCCGGGCCAGGGGGAAAACGCCCATCGGCAAGCGGGCCATCGCGTATTGCGATGACAAAACCCGGTTCTTAGCGGCAAAATAGCGATCTACCGTCGTCGAACGCGATGACGCCACGCCACAAGCCCCATGAAAAGCTCAGAACGCAACTTTGCCCGCCGCATTGACCTGACCTCGCTTCAACTCTTTGTGGCCGTGTGCGAGCTGGGCAGCATCGGCAAGGCGGCCGAGCGCGAATTCATCGCCGCCTCCGCCGTGAGCAAGCGCCTCTCCGACCTCGAAGCCACGCTGGACACCCCCCTGCTGTACCGCCACACCCGCGGCGTCGACCTGACGCCGGCCGGCGAAAGCCTGCTGCACCATGCGCGCTCGGTGCTGTTCAGCCTCGAAAAAATGCAGAGCGAACTCAGCGAATACGCCGACGGCGTGCGCGGCCATGTGCGCGTGCATGCCAGCATCTCGGCCATCGTGCAGTTCTTGCCCGAGGACCTGGGCGCGTTCACGCGAGAACACTCCGGCATCAAGATAGACCTCGAGGAGCACCTGAGCACCGAAGTCGTCCGCGCCGTGCAGGAAGGCGCGGCCGACCTGGGCATCTGTAATACCGCCGACGGCGCAGGCGACCTGCAGACCCTGCCCTACCGCAGCGACAAACTCGTGCTCATCGTCCCGCGCGGCCACGCGCTGTGCGCGCAGGGCGCCATACGCTTCGAAGCGGCACTGGACTACGACCAGGTCGGCCTGCATTCCAACAGCTCGATCTACCTGGCCATGCGCGAGGCCGCAGCGCGGCTGGGGCGCACCATCAAGCTGCGCATCCACGTGACCGGCCTGGACGCCATGTGCCGCATGATCCACAACGGCCTGGGCGTGGGCGTGATGCCGCAGCGCGCCTTCGAACTGACGCACGGCGTCGGCGAACTTGAATCCATCCCGTTGCTGGACAGCTGGGCGGAGCGCCAGATCCAACTGGTGGCGCGCGACTTTTCCACCCTGCCGCTGACGGCGCGGCTGCTGGTCGACCACCTGACGCTGCCCGCGCCCCAACACGGCAGCCTGAAGGCCGCGAAAAGCGCGGCGGCCCCGGCCCACGCAGCCGCCTAAAATCACCCCACGACAGACGACACAAGAGACCACGAAGGAAACCATGGGACGCACCCTTTACGACAAAATCTGGGACGAACACGTCGTCCATACCGAAGAAGACGGCACGGCCATCCTCTACATTGACCGCCACCTGGTGCATGAAGTCACCAGCCCGCAGGCCTTTGAAGGCCTGCGCGAGGCCGGCCGCAAGGTCTGGCGCATCAGCTCCATCGTCGCCACCGCCGACCACAACACGCCCACCACCGGCTGGGAGCTCGGCTACGACGGCATCACCGACCTGGTCAGCAAGGAACAGATCACCACGCTGGACAGCAACATCAAGGAATTCGGCGCGGCCGCCTTCTTCCCCTTCCTCTCCAAGCGCCAGGGCATCGTGCATGTGATCGGCCCCGAAAGCGGCGCCACCCTGCCCGGCATGACGGTGGTCTGCGGCGACTCGCACACCTCCACCCACGGCGCCTTCGGCGCGCTGGCGCACGGCATAGGCACCAGCGAGGTCGAGCACGTGATGGCCACGCAGACCCTGCTGGCCAAGAAGGCCAAAAACATGCTCGTGAAGGTCGAGGGCAAGCTCGCACCCGGCTTGACCGGCAAGGACATCGTGCTGGCGATCATTGGAAAGATCGGAACAGCAGGAGGCACCGGCTACACGATTGAATTCGCCGGCGCGGCGATACGCGCGCTCAGCATGGAAGGCCGCATGACGGTCTGCAACATGGCGATTGAAGCGGGCGCGCGCGCCGGCCTGGTGGCGGTGGACCAAAAAACCATCGATTACGTCAAGGGCCGCCTGCTCTCGCCCACCGGCGTCGAATGGGACATGGCCGCCAAATACTGGAACACCCTGCACTCCGATCCCGACGCGAAATTCGACGCCGTGGTCGAACTCGACGCCAGCCAGATCCTGCCGCAGGTCACCTGGGGCACCTCGCCCGAAATGGTGCTGTCCATCGACGACCGCGTGCCCGACCCCGACAAGGAAAAAGACGCCAACAAGCGCGACGCCATCGAGCGCGCGCTGAAGTACATGGGCCTGGAGCCCGGCAAGGCGCTGAACGACCTCTACGTCGACAAGGTGTTCATCGGCTCCTGCACCAACAGCCGCATCGAGGACATGCGCGAAGCCGCGGCCGTGATCAAAAAGATAGGCCAGAAGGTCGCCAAAAATGTGAAGCTCGCGCTGGTGGTGCCGGGCTCCGGCCTGGTCAAGGAACAGGCCGAGCGCGAAGGCCTGGACAAGATTTTTGTGGCCGCCGGCTTTGAATGGCGCGAGCCGGGCTGCTCCATGTGCCTGGCCATGAACGCCGACCGGCTGGAGCCGGGCGAGCGCTGCGCCTCCACCAGCAACCGCAACTTCGAAGGCCGCCAGGGCGCCGGCGGGCGCACCCACCTGGTCAGCCCCGCGATGGCGGCGGCGGCGGCCGTGCACGGCCACTTTGTCGATATCCGCAAGTTTGTCTAACCACCAGCCCCAGGAGGAACTTCCATGAAAAAAATCAAAACCCTGCTTGCGCTGTCACTGGCCTCCGTGGCCGTTCTGCTGGCTGGCTGCAACACCTTCCGGGGTGTCGGGCAGGACGTCCAGAAGGTCGGCGAAAAAATCGAAAACGCCGCAAAGAAGTAAATGCAAAAATTCACCGTACACAAGGGTCTCGTGGCCCCCATGGACCGCGAGAACGTCGACACCGACGCCATCATCCCCAAGCAGTTCCTCAAGTCCATCCGCAAGACGGGCTTCGGGCCCAACCTGTTTGACGAATGGCGCTACCTGGACGCGGGCTTTCCCGGCCAGGACCCGGCCACGCGCAAGCCCAACCCCGACTTCGTGCTGAACCAGCCGCGCTACGCCGGCGCCTCCGTCCTGCTGGCGCGCAAGAATTTCGGCTGCGGCTCCTCACGCGAACACGCGCCCTGGGCACTGGACCAGTACGGCTTTCGCGCCATCATCGCGCCCAGCTACGCCGACATCTTCTTCAACAACAGCTTCAAGAACGGCCTGCTGCCCATCGTGCTGCCCGAGGCGCAGGTGGCCCAGCTGTTCGACGAAGCGCTGGCCTTTCCCGGCTACCAGCTCACGGTGGACCTGGAACGCCAGGTCGTCGTCAAGCCGCAGGGCGAGGAGCTCCCCTTCGAGGTGCAGGCCTTCCGCAAGTACTGCCTGCTCAACGGCCTGGACGACATCGGCCTGACCTTGCGCCAGAGTGACAAGATCAAGGCCTTTGAAGCCGAGCGCCTGGCGACCAAGCCCTGGCTGAGCCACACCGCCGCGGGCTGAACACCTTTCCCCAGAATCCACCGCGGGCCGTCCCCATGGGCGCGCGCGGCCATCACAAAGACAGCAATCATGAAAATCGCAATCCTGCCGGGTGACGGCATTGGCACTGAAATCGTCGCGGAAGCCGTCAAGGTCCTGAAGGCACTTGACCTGAAATTCGAAACCGAAAGCGCACTGGTCGGCGGCGCCGCCTACGAGGCCCACGGCCATCCGCTGCCCGAAGCCACGCTCAAGCTCGCCAAGGACGCTGACGCTGTGTTGTTCGGCGCGGTCGGTGACTGGAAATACGACAAGCTCGACCGGCCGCTGCGCCCCGAGCAAGCCATCCTGGGCCTGCGCAAGAACCTGGGCCTGTTCGCCAACTTCCGCCCCGCGATCTGCTACGCCCAGCTGGTCGACGCCTCCAGTCTCAAGCGCGAGCTGGTGTCCGGCCTGGACATCCTCATCATCCGCGAACTGACCGGCGACATCTACTTCGGCCAGCCGCGCGGCCGCCGCGTTTCGCCCGACGGGCACTTCCCCGGCTCGGAAGAGGCTTTCGACACCATGCGCTATTCGCGCCCCGAGATCGAGCGCATCGCCCACGTCGCCTTCCAGGCCGCCCGCAAACGCGACAAGCGCGTGACCAGCGTCGACAAAGCCAATGTGCTGGAAACCTTCCAGCTCTGGAAAGACGTGGTCACCGAGGTCGGTACGCAATACCCCGACGTTGCGCTGGACCACATGTACGTGGACAACGCGGCCATGCAGCTGGTCAAGGCGCCCAAGAAGTTTGACGTGGTCGTCACCGGCAATATGTTCGGCGACATCCTGAGCGACGCCGCCGCCATGTTGACCGGCTCCATCGGCATGCTGCCTTCGGCCAGCCTGAACGACAAGAACCAGGGCCTCTATGAGCCCAGCCATGGCAGCGCGCCCGACATCGCCGGCAAGGGCGTGGCGAATCCGCTGGCGACGATTTTGAGCGCGGCCATGATGCTGCGCTTCAGCCTGAACCAGCCCGAAGCCGCCGCCCGCATCGAAAAAGCCGTGGACGCCGTGCTGAGCCAGGGCCTGCGCACACCCGACATCTACAGCGAAGGCACGACCAAGGTCGGCACGGTGCAGATGGGCGACGCGGTCGTCAAGGCTTTGGCCTGACGTTTTTTCGCCGCAAACCGGCGCTTTGCCGAGAGTTTGGGGCGGTTGTCAGCCTCGGCAAAGCCAAGGCTGGCTACAATCGACACCTATGCGCAAAAACCCCGCTTTCACCCACTGCCCCGCCGCCCTGCGCGCGGGACGTGCGGCGCCGGTTTTTGCCCAGATCACCAAAACGACCACCATTAAAGGCTAGCAAGCCTGGTTCGTCGTGCCCTGCCGGCTCGATGAGCCGGGCCAAAAAGCCATTTTTATGTACTTTTTGAAGGGGCAGTTCAAATGAAACTCAAAGGCAATCTCACCGGGCTCGTCGGCTGGCGCGGCATGGTCGGCTCGGTCCTGATCGACCGCATGCAGGCCGAAGGCGACTTCGACCTGATCGAGCCGGTGTTCTTCTCGACCTCCAACGCGGGCGGCAAAGCCCCGGCCCAGGCGAAGAACGAGACCACGCTGAAAGACGCCTTTGACATTGAAGCCCTGAAGAAGTGCGACGTCATCATCACGGCCCAGGGCGGCGACTACACCTCCGAGGTCTTCCCCAAGCTGCGCGCGGCCGGCTGGAAGGGCCACTGGATCGACGCGGCCTCCACGCTGCGCATGAACGACGACGCCGTCATCATCCTGGACCCGGTCAACCTGCCCGTGATCCAGAACGCCTTGGCCAAGGGCGGCAGCAACTGGATCGGCGGCAACTGCACGGTCAGCTGCATGCTGATGGGCGTGGGCGCGCTGTACAAGGCCGGCCTGGTCGAATGGATGACCAGCATGACCTACCAGGCGGCCTCGGGCGGCGGCGCGCAACACATGCGCGAGCTGCTCACGCAGTTCGGCACGCTGAATAGCGAAGTCCGCACGCTGCTGAACGACCCCAAGTCGGCGATCCTCGAGATCGACCGCCGCATCCTGGCCAAACAGCAAGGCCTGGGCGCCGCTGAGACCGCCAACTTCGGCGTGCCGCTGGGCGGTTCGCTGATCCCCTGGATCGACAAGGACCTGGGCAACGGCATGAGCAAGGAAGAGTGGAAGGGCGGCGCCGAGACCAACAAGATCCTAGGCCAGGGCGCGAGCTTCGGCACCGCCGAAACCCCGGTTGACGGCTTCTGCGTGCGCATAGGCGCCATGCGCTGCCACAGCCAGGCGCTGACTTTCAAGCTCAAGAAGGATGTGCCGCTGGCCGACATCGAGGCCATGATCGCGGCCGACAACGAATGGGTCAAAGTCGTGCCCAACACGCGCGAAGCCTCCACCAAGGACCTCACGCCTGTGGCCGTCACCGGCACCATGCAGATCCCGGTGGGCCGCCTGCGCAAGCTGGCGATGGGCCCCGACTACCTGGGCGCCTTCACCGTGGGCGACCAGTTGCTGTGGGGCGCCGCCGAACCGCTGCGCCGCATGTTGCGCATCCTGTTGCAGGCCTGAATTAATTGAGGTGAGCGGCTGCCAACATACAGCCGCCGATCCGTAACTACATGTCACAAGACGTTGTCGTCAGACAACATCCGAAACTTGTAAGTTGCTGCTAACTCGCTGTGTCAAAACTTAAGTGGTGTCTTAGCTTGTCAGCCTAATGCCTTGATGTTAAGGTTGTTTTTCGAAAATTCGCATCGAGGTTTTTGTGCGCTTAAGCAGAATAAAGTTACATGCAGACCGAGCACTGGAGGCTCACAACCCCATGAATAATCGCGGTCGTTGGCGTATCGGCGCCCTGGCAAGTGCCATTGCACTGCTGGGCAGCCTGGCAAGTCTGGAAGCCCACGCGCTCGCGCTGGGCCGTATCACGGTTCAATCGGCATTGGGCGAACCCCTACGCGCCGAAATCGAGATCCCCGACATCAAACCGGAGGAAGCCTCCAGCCTCAAGGCCGGCGTGGCGCCGGTCGACGCCTTCAAGGCGGCCGGGCTTGAATACGGCAGCGTCGTTTCCGGCGTCGAGGTCACCCTGCAACGCCGCCCTGACGGACGCTCCTTTCTGCGCCTGAGCAGCAACCGTCCCGTTACCGAGCCTTTTGTCGACCTGATCCTGGAAGCCAGCTGGGCCAATGGCCGCATCACACGCGACTACACCATGCTGTTCGACCCGCCGGCCCTGCGCTCGGGTACAGCGGTCGCGCCCACGGCACCCGTGCTGTCTTCCCGTCCCTCGGCCCCTCCCGCCAAGGGCATTGCCTCCATCCCCTATTCGCCGCCGGCCGGCCCCAGCACCCGGCCCGCGCCGGTCGCCAAGGCCCCTGCCGCGCCCCTCGAAAAAGTGCCGGCCGGCGGTGACAAACAGGTCACCGTTAAAGCCGGTGACACCGCCGGCAAGATCGCCGCCCAGAACAAGCCCGCCAGCGTGTCGCTGGACCAGATGCTGGTCGCCCTGTTGCGCAGCAACCCCGACGCCTTCATCGGCGGCAACGTGAACCGCATCAAGTCGGGCGCAGTGCTCGACATCCCGAGCGCCGAAACGGCCGGAGCGCTTTCCGCCGGCGAAGCCACCCAGACCATCGTCGCGCAAAGCAAGGACTTCAACAGTTTCCGCCGCAAGCTCGCCGAAGGCGTGCCGGCCACCCAGATGGCCAGCGCGGACCGCCAGGCCGGCGGCAAGGTGCAGGCCAAGGTCGAAGACCGCGCGCCCGCCAGCACCACCCCCGACAAGCTGACCCTCTCCAAGGGCGCCGTCCAGGGCAAGGCAGCCCCCACAGCGGCCGAAGACAAGATCGCCAAGGAACGCCAGGCCAAGGAGGCCTCCACGCGCGTGGCCGAGCTGTCCAAGAACATCAGCGAACTGAACAAGCTGGGCGGCGCCCCCACGGCGGCGCCCGCAGCCAGTGCGGCAAAAGCCCCCGGTGTGGCGGTTCCCGCGCCTGCCAGCGTGCCAACCCTGGCGGCCCCCACCCCCGCCCCGGCCGCAACGCCTGCACCCGCGGCGCCATCCGCCGCCGCCCCGGGCGTGACACCCGCACCAGCCTCGACTGCTGCCGTCACGCCGGCGACCGCCAGCAGCGCGCCAGCTGCGGCCGCTTCCGCATCCGAAGCTTCCACCAGCGTGGCCCCGATAGCTGCAGCCTCCCAGCCCGCACCGGCCGCCAGTGCCGCGGTCGCGCCGGCTGTGGCCGCCGCCAAAAAGCCCGTGGCAGTCCCGCCGCCGCCGCCCGAACCCAGCCTGGTCGACGAATTGCTCGACAACCCGCTGGTACTCCCCATCGCCGGCGGCCTGCTGCTGCTGCTGGCCGGTTTCGGCTTTTACCGCTATCGCCAGCGTGGCGGTGCGGCCCAGGTCGACAGCTCCTTCCTCGAAAGCAGGCTGCAGCCGGATTCTTTTTTCGGCGCCAGCGGCGGCCAAAGAATTGACACGAATGAAGGCAACGCCACGGGCTCGTCCCTGGTGTACTCGCCGAGTCAATTGGATGCCGCTGGCGACGTCGACCCGGTAGCCGAAGCTGATGTGTATCTGGCCTATGGACGAGACCTGCAGGCCGAGGAAATCCTGAAGGAGGCCATGCGCACCAGCCCGATGCGCGTCGCCATCCATGCCAAGCTGATGGAAATCTACGCCAAGCGCCGCGACAGCAAGGCCTTTGAAACCGTGGCCATCGAGGCGTTCAACCTCACCCACGGCAGCGGCCCCGAATGGGCTTACATCACCGAGATGGGCCGTGAACTGGACCCCGCCAACCCGATGTACCAGCCAGGCGGACAGCCAGCCGGCAGCGCCCATGCGGGCGGCACCTCGGCGTTCAGCCCGGGCGGCACCGTGGCCATGGTCGCCCAGCCGGCGCATGTTCCCGCGCCCACGCCTTCGATGGATGTCGACCTTGACCTGGACTTCTCACTCGATGACGAACCCGGTGCGGCCACCACCCCGGCCGTGATCTCGGCCCCGCCACCTCCGCCGCCCGCTCCCGCGCGCGTCGAGCCCACGGTGGCCATGAAAGCGCAGGAACCGGCCCCGCTGAACATGGATTTCAGCAGCGCCACGGTGGCCTTGCCCACGGCCAAGCCACCTGCGCCGGCCGCCAAACCCGCCGAGGCCGCGCCCGATGCCTCTTTCCTCGACGAAGGCTTGAACTTCACGCCCGAACCGTTCACACCGGCCCCCAAACCGGCGCCCGCCCCCGTGAAAGCGGCGGCAGCCCCGGCGCCAGAGCCGGTAACTGACAACGGCATGCTGGAGTTCGACCTCGGTTCGCTGTCGCTGGACCTGAACGGCCCCACGACGGAAAGCCCGGACCACCCGATGGAAGTCATGTCCGACGACCCGCTGGAAACCAAATTCCTGCTGGCCGAAGAATTCCGTTCGCTGGGCGATTCGGATGGCGCCAGGTCCCTGGCCGAAGAGGTGATGGCCGAAGCCAAGGGCCCGCTGAAGGTCAAGGCGCAGGCCTTCCTGAACGCCTTGTCGTGAGCGCAGCCTGAACGCGCCGCGTTCACTGCGTCCCCTCCCGTGAGGATTGCACTCGGCGTCAGCTACAGCGGTAGCGGCTACGAAGGCTGGCAAAGCCAGCTTTCGGGCAACACGGTGCAGGACAAACTGGAACTGGCGCTGGGCAAATTCGCCGCCCAGTCCATCCGCACCCTGTGCGCGGGCCGCACCGACGCAGGCGTGCACGGCCTGATGCAGGTCGTGCACTTCGATACGCCCCTGCAGCGCGACATCGCCTCCTGGGTGCGCGGCACCAACGCCTTTTTGCCCTCAGACATCGCCGTGCAGTGGGCGCGTGAGGTCCCCGATGAATTCCATTGCCGCGGCAGCGCCATCGCCCGCCGTTATGCCTATGTGGTGCTGGAGTCCCCGGTGCGGCCCAGCGTGGAAGCCGGGCGCGTCGGCTGGGTCTACCGGCCGCTGGACGAGGCGGCCATGCGGCAGGCCGTCACCTACCTGGTCGGCGAACATGATTTCAGCTCCTTCCGCGCCGCGCAGTGCCAGGCCAAGTCCCCCGTCAAAACCATCAGCCGCATTGAGATTTCGCACCGCGGCGATCCAGGTGCCCGATACTGGCGCTTCGAGTTCGAGGCCAACGCCTTTTTGCACCACATGATCCGCAACATCATGGGCTGCTTGGTCGCCATAGGCCAGGGCAACTACCCGCCGGACTGGCTGGCCGGGGTGATGGCCGCGCGCAGCCGCGATGCCGCCGCGCCCACGTTTTCGCCGGACGGCCTGTATTTTCTGGGGCCGGTCTATGAAGACCACTACGGCCTCCCGGCTCGCACACCCGCCTATGATTGGTTGCCATGACGCCCGCACCCACCACCCGTACCCGCATCAAGATCTGCGGCCTGACCCGTGAAGAAGACGTGGATGCCGCCGTGGAGGCCGGCGCGGATGCGGTCGGTTTTGTGATGTACGAGACCAGCCCGCGTTACGTGACGGCCGGACGCGCCGCCGAACTGGCCCGCCGCCTGCCGCCCTTCATCACGCCGGTGCTGCTCTTCGTCAACGCGCCCGCAACCCAAATCAGCGCCGCCTGCGCCCTCATCCCCACGGCCTTTCTGCAGTTTCACGGGGACGAGACGCCTGAAGACTGCCTTTCAGCCGGCCGGCCCTTCATGCGCGCGGCACGCATCCCATTAGGTGAAAAATCAGCCGAAAACACCCCGGGCTCCCCAGGCGGCTTTGATCTCGTAAAATACGCCCAGGACTTCAAGGCCGCACAAGCCATCCTTCTCGACGCTCATGTCGAAGGTTATGGCGGCGGCGGGAAAACATTCAATTGGTCACTTCTTCCTCCAAACGTCAGCGCTCACCTCGTTTTGTCTGGTGGATTGACGCCTGCAAACGTGATCGATGGCATTTCGCAAGTCAGGCCGCGTTGCACAACGCTGGCCGTTGATGTCAGTTCCGGCGTCGAGATTTCCAAGGGAATCAAAAGCGCCGACAAAATCAACCAGTTCGTCGCGGCCGTTCGCGCCGCCGACGAGTTACTTGCAAAGAGTCCCCATCATGTACGAGTACCACCAGCCTGACGTTTCAGGCCATTTCGGAATTTACGGCGGCAGTTTCGTTTCGGAAACACTGACCCATGCGATCAACGAGCTGAAAGACGCTTACGCCAAATACCAGCACGACCCGGAGTTCATCGCCGAATTCCAGTCCGAACTGGCGCATTTCGTGGGCCGCCCCTCCCCGATCTACCATGCCGCGCGCATGAGCCGCGAACAGGGTGGCGCGCAGATCTACCTCAAGCGCGAAGACCTCAACCACACCGGCGCCCACAAGATCAACAACACCATAGGCCAGGCCATGCTGGCACGCCGCATGGGCAAGCCGCGTGTCATCGCCGAGACCGGCGCCGGCCAGCACGGCGTGGCCACCGCCACGATCTGCGCGCGCTACGGCCTGGAATGCGTGGTCTACATGGGCAGCGAGGACGTCAAGCGCCAGAGCCCCAACGTCTACCGCATGAACCTGCTGGGCGCCACGGTGGTGCCGGTTGAAAGCGGCAGCAAGACGCTGAAAGACGCGCTCAACGAGGCCATGCGCGACTGGGTCGCCAACGTGGACAACACCTTTTACATCATCGGCACGGTGGCGGGCCCGCACCCCTACCCCATGATGGTCCGCGACTTCCAGAGCGTGATCGGCGCTGAATGCCTGCAGCAGATGCCGGAATTCATCGGCAACAAACAGCCCGACGCGGTGATCGCCTGCGTGGGCGGCGGCAGCAATGCCATGGGCATCTTCCACCCCTACATCCAGCACGCCAAAACCCGCCTGATCGGCGTGGAAGCGGCCGGCGAAGGCCTGGAAAGCGGCAAGCACTCGGCCTCGCTGCAGCGCGGCCTGCCCGGCGTGCTGCATGGCAACCGCACCTATGTGCTGCAAAACGAGGACGGCCAGGTCACCGAAACCCACAGCATCAGCGCCGGGCTCGACTACCCCGGCGTGGGCCCTGAACACGCTTTCCTCAAGGACATAGGCCGCGCCGAATACGTCGGCATCACCGACAAGGAAGCCCTGGAGGCCTTCCACTACCTGTGCCGCACCGAGGGCATCATTCCGGCGCTCGAATCCAGCCATGCCGTGGCCTGCGCCATGAAAATGGCCCGCAGCATGCGCAGCGACCAGAGCCTGCTCGTCTGCCTTTCGGGCCGCGGCGACAAGGACATCGGCACGGTGGCCGACCTCTCGGGGGCCGACTTCTACGACCGGCCGTCCATGCGCGGCCTGTCCGTCAAGGGCGGGTCGGCTTCGCCGGCGTCCTTCGATGCCAGCGGCGCCAAGGGAAGCGGGGTGCAGTCATGAGCCGCATTGCCTCTACCTTCTCCACGCTGAAAAGCCAGGGCCGCAAGGCCTTGATCCCCTACGTCACCGCGGGCTTCCCGTTTGCCGACGTCACGCCCGAGCTGATGCACGCCATGGTGGCCGGCGGCGCCGACGTGATCGAGCTGGGCGTGCCGTTTTCCGACCCCAGCGCCGATGGCCCGGTGATCCAGAAAGCCGGCGACAAGGCCCTGTCCTTCGGCGTCGGCCTGGCCCAGGTGCTGGAGATGGTGCGTCAGTTCCGCGCCAAGGACAGTGCAACGCCCGTGGTCCTGATGGGCTACGCCAACCCGGTGGAGCGCTACGACATCAAGCACGGCGGCAGCAAGACCGAAAGCGCCTTCATCCGCGACGCCGCCCAGGCCGGCGTGGATGGCGTGCTCATCGTCGACTACCCGCCCGAGGAATGCGTGGAATTCGCCGCCCGGCTGCGTGCGCACGGCATGGACCTGATTTTTCTGCTGGCCCCCACCAGCACTGACGCTCGCATGGCCCAGGTGGCCGGCGTCGCCAGCGGTTATGTCTACTACGTCTCGCTCAAGGGCGTGACCGGCGCGGGCACGCTGGACGTGGACGCCGTCGAGGCCATGCTGCCGCGCATACGCAAACATGTGAACGTGCCGGTGGGCGTGGGCTTCGGCATCCGCGACGCAGCCACGGCCAAGGCCATCGGCAAGGTGGCCGATGCCGTGGTCATCGGCAGCAAGATCATCCAGCTGATCGAAAACCAGCCGCGCGACAAGGTAGCGGCCGTCGCACAGGCGTTTTTGACGGAAATCCGTACTGCTTTGGACTGACTTTTGCGCCGGCCGGTACCGGGTTGAAGCCTGGGGAAACCGGCGCATAATTGCGCTTTTCGCCCGGCGGGGCCCCAGGCCCCGCCCGACACTACAAGGACTGACTTCATGTCTTGGCTAGAAAAACTGCTTCCCCCAAAAATCAGCCCCACCGACCCGACGGAACGCCGCCAGGTGCCCGAGGGCCTGTGGATCAAATGCCCCAGCTGTGAAGCGGTGCTCTACAAGACCGACCTGGAAAAAAACCAGAACGTCTGCCCGCAATGCAGCCATCACCACCGCATAGGCGCCCGCGCCCGGCTGGACGCCTTCCTGGATCCGGAAGGCCGCTACGAGCTGGGCCAGGAAGTGCTGCCGGTCGACGCCCTCAAGTTCAAGGACAGCCGCAAATACCCCGAACGCCTGAAAGAAGCCCTGGAAAACACCCAGGAAACCGATGCGCTCATCGTCATGGGCGGCGCGGTGCACAGCATAGGCGTGGTCGTGGCCTGCTTTGAGTTCGACTTCATGGGCGGCAGCATGGGCAGTGTGGTGGGCGAGCGCTTCGTTCGCGGCGTGCACGCCGCCATCGAGCAAAAAGTGCCCTTCATCTGCTTTACCGCCACCGGCGGCGCGCGCATGCAGGAAGGGCTTTTGAGCCTCATGCAGATGGCCAAAACCAATGCCGCCCTGACGCGCCTGGCCAAAAAAGGCCTGCCCTACATCAGCGTATTGACCGACCCGACCATGGGCGGGGTGAGTGCCGGCTTCGCTTTTGTCGGCGATGTGGTCATTGCCGAGCCCAAGGCCCTGATCGGTTTTGCCGGCCCGCGCGTGATTGAATCCACCGTGCGCGTGACGCTGCCGGAAGGCTTCCAGCGCGCCGAGTTCCTGCAGACCAAAGGCGCGATCGACTTCATCTGCGACCGCCGCGAACTGCGCAAGACCGTGGCCAGTTCACTGGCCATGCTGCTCAGGCAACCGGCCGACGCCGTCAGTTGAGAACCTGGCAAGCCTGAATAGCCCCTGAAGCAAGGCGTATTAGCCGCACGAAAAGTGCACCGCGCGGGTCACATGGGATGATGTGGTTCACGGCCCCCCAAAGCACGATGAGAACCATGCCAGAAGCTTTGACCTTGAGCTCCCTTCCCCTGTTCCCGCTGGGCGCAGTGCTGTTTCCGGGCGGCATTTTGCCCCTGCGCATCTTTGAAGTGCGCTACCTCGACATGATAGGCAAGTGCCACAAGGCAGGCGCGCCCTTCGGCGTGGTATCGCTGACCGAAGGCTCGGAAGTGCGGCGTCCCGCAGACACCGGCCCCGCCGGCGACGGCTTTGCGCACGAAGCCTTCAGCACGGTCGGCACCTTGGCCACCATCACCGAGTTTTCCTTGCCGCAGCCGGGCCTGATGGTGATCCGCTGCGTCGGCGCGCAGCGCTTTGAAATCTCGCGCCGCGAAAAACTCAAGCACGGCCTGTGGATCGCCGACGTCACCCGGCTCGAAGACGACCAGGCCGTGAAAGTCCCGCCCGACCTGCAAGGCACAGCGGACGCGCTGGGCAAGCTGATCAGAAGCCTGCAGGAGCGCGAAGTGCCGCAAACGCAGATGCCGCTGCAGTCGCCCTACCGGCTCGACGACTGCGGATGGGTCTCCAACCGCTGGTGCGAACTGCTGCCGATTCCACTGGAGCTCAAGCAGCGCCTGATGCAGCTGGACAACCCCCTGATGCGGCTGGAACTGGTAAGCGACATCCTGGAGCGCACCGGCATCGCGCTTTAAGGGCCTGCTGGCGATCTCAACGCCTTTTCAGGCGGCCCTGCCAAAACGCCCCTGTTAAAACTTAAAATCAGCGATTCGGCGCTTTTCGGGCCTTCTTCTTCTGAAGGCAGGGCGCCCGACACTTTTCGACCTCTTTCCGGAACCTTGACCCTATGTCCAACCAGCCGAACACGCCCACCGCCACAGGCAATGCCGCCCCCGCCCCGCAAGACGACAACAAGTTGATCGTCGAGCGCCGCGAAAAGCTCAAGGCCCTGCGCAAAGACCAGGCGGACGGCAAAGGCGTCGCTTTCCCGAACGACTTCAAACCCTCCGACCATGCGGGCAAGCTGCACGCCGCGCATGGGGACAAGGATGGCGAGGCGCTGGCCGCCGAGACTATTCCCGCGAAGATCGCCGGCCGCATGATGCTCAAGCGCGTGATGGGCAAGGCGAGTTTCGCAACCTTGCAGGACAGCACCGGTCGCATCCAGATTTTCCTCACGCGCGACGAGATCGGCGAAGAGCTCTATGCCGCCTTCAAGCACTGGGACCTCGGCGATATCGTGGCGGCGGAAGGCAAGGTCTTCAAGACCAAAACCGGCGAGCTGTCCATCCATGCCACCAGCGTGCGCCTGCTGACCAAGAGCCTGCGGCCCTTGCCCGGCGACTTTTACGGCATGGCCGACCAGGAGCAGAAATACCGCCAGCGCTATGTGGACCTGATCACCGACGAGCAGGCGCGCAAGCGTTTCACCGCGCGCAGCAAGGCCGTCAGCTCGATCCGCGAATTCATGGTCGGCCACGACTTCCTCGAGGTCGAGACGCCGATGCTGCACCCCATCCCGGGCGGCGCCAATGCCAGGCCTTTCAAGACACACCACAACGCGCTGGACCAGGAAATGTTCCTGCGCATCGCCCCCGAGCTTTACCTCAAGCGCCTGATCGTCGGCGGCTTTGACCGCGTCTTCGAAATCAACCGCAGCTACCGCAACGAGGGCATTTCGGTACGGCACAACCCCGAATTCACCATGATGGAGTTCTATGCGGCCTACTGGGACTACAACGACCTGATGGACTTCACCGAGGCACTGATTCGCGACGCGGCGCAAAAGGCTGCGGGCACGCTGCAGCTGAGCTACGGCGGCAAGGAAGAAAAAGTCGACCTCGCCAAACCCTTTGAACGCCTGACCATCCGCGAAGCCATCCTCAAGCACACCGAAGCCGGCGAGCATGTGGATGACAGCGTGTGGCTGATCAATGCCCTCAAAAAGCTGGGCATGAATGAGGAAAAAGACCGCCTTTCGACCCGCTCGCTGGCCAGCCTGCAGGTGCTGTACTTCGAGGAGCTGGTCGAAGAAAAACTCTGGCAGCCGACCTTCATCATGGAGCACCCAACGGAAATCTCCCCGCTGGCGCGCGCCAACGACAGCCGGCCCGAGGTCACCGAGCGCTTTGAGCTCTATATCACCGGCCGCGAATTCGGCAACGGCTTCAGCGAACTCAACGACGCCGAAGAGCAGGCCGCCCGCTTCAACGCGCAAGTCGCGGCCAAGGACAGCGGCGACGACGAAGCCATGTTCTACGACCACGATTTCGTGCGCGCCCTCGAATACGGCATGCCTCCCACCGGCGGCTGTGGTGTGGGGATTGACCGCTTGATGATGCTGCTGACCGACAGCCCCAGCATTCGCGACGTGATTTTGTTCCCTGCGCTACGCCGCGAGGCCTGAAGCGCAACCGTGAGGCACCCGGCCTGAATCCCTGATGGCCAATGCCTCTCCCTTGAAATACCTTTCCGGCTATCCGGAAAACCTGCGAACCCAGGTTCAGCAATTGCTGGATCAGGATCGGCTGGGTGAGGTGCTGCTCGCCAAGTACCCCCAAGGTCACGGCGTGCGGACCGACAAGGCGCTCTACGACTACGTGATGGATCTCAAGAACGATTTCCTGCGCAGCTCCGAGCCGCTGTCCAAGGTGACCTTCGACAGCAAGCTCCACGTGATCGCGCATGCGCTGGGCACCCACACCACCGTGTCACGCGTGCAGGGCAACAAGCTCAAGGCCAAACGCGAGATTCGCGTCGCCACGCTCTTCAAGGACGTGCCCGTGGAGTTTCTGCGCATGATCACTGTGCATGAGCTGGCCCACATCAAGGAGAAAGCCCATGACAAGGCTTTCTACCAGTTGTGTACGCATATGGAGCCGCAGTATCACCAGTATGAGTTTGATTTGCGGGTGTACCTTACGCATGTGGATGTGGTGGGGAAGCTGGCCTGGCCGGGGAGTTAGGGCCGGTTCTTGCTCCGGCCTTCGCGCTCTTTGCTGAGGGTTGCTGGCCTGGGGTTGCCCGGCGGCAAGTAACTTTCTTTTGCTTCGCCAAAAGAAAGTCACGGCGGATTCAAACCCCAAGTGCAACAGTCGGAATAAGGCCAGCGTCTCGCATGGCCTTGTTGTTAAAGAAGACCTCGGCAGGGCTTTTCCAGCCAAGGGTCTTGCGTGGCCTGA
>NZ_JBFUCN010000016.1:0-95561 GCF_056405195.1 Polaromonas sp. P1_H6 | reverse complement strand
CTGCGTCCCTTCGCTTCGCTACGGGCAACCTGCGGTGCTCGGTTCAGGCGGGGTCTCGCTAAACTCGCCTTCGGCTCAAACAACGCGATCCCTGATCCGCCTGAACCTCCGCTCCTCGGCGCATCCACAAGGGGTGGGGACGAGGAATACCAAATCCAAATACTGAAAACCACAAGGACTCGCCGTGGCGAGTCCTTGTTTGTATTTGTCTTCTTTGTTTTTGGTGTTTGGTTCCCGCTCCCGATTGCCCCGTCCTGGCTGGGCCGAGGAGCGCAGAGACAAGCGGATCAGGGCCGGCGTTGTCTGAGCCGAAGGCGAGTTTAGCCGGACCCCGCTTGGCTCGAGCACCGCAGGTTGCCCGAAGCGAAGCGTAGGGACCCAGACTGCGGGTCGCCTTTCTTTTGCTTACTTTTCTTTGGCGAAGCAAAGAAAAGTGAGTTGCTGCCGGCAACCCCGGCCCCGGAATCCAAACCAACATCAGCGCCCAGAACACCCAAAGAACTAAAGCCCGTCCACCACATTCCGAACCCCGGGCGGCTGCCCAACAAGAGACAGCAAGAAATCGATATCAGCCGGCTTGACCACATGATGATCAAACCCAGCCCGTTGCGACCGTTGCCGACTCTCAGCCTCCCCATACCCCGTCAAGGCAATCAACAGAGCATCTTTGGATTCAGGCCGGCTGCGCAATTGGCGAGCGACTTCAAACCCGTCCATGCCGGGCAGGCCGATGTCGAGGATGAGCACGTCGGGCCCGAACTCCTGGGCCACCGTGAGCGCCGCCGCGCCGTCGTTCGCGATCCTCACCACATAGCCTTCGAGTTCCAGCAAAACTTTCAGCGTGTCCGCCGAAGCTGGCAAGTCGTCGACGACCAGGACTTTGCGGGAGGCGGCCGGCGCCGGCCTCGCGGCTTTCGGCGCTACGGCGGCGGGAAGGGCCGCTCCCTGTGCTGCAAGCTTGGCCGGGAAGGACACGGTGATGCGGCTTCCCTTGCCGCGGCCTTCGCTGTAGGCCTCGACCGTTCCCTGGTGCAGCTCCACCAGGTGCTTGACGAGCGTGAGGCCTATGCCCAGCCCGCCCTGGGCGCGGTCCAGCGCCTGGTCGCCCTGGGCGAACAGGTCGAAGATGTGCGGCAGGAATTCGGCGTCTATGCCCTGGCCGGTGTCGGAGACGGTGATAAAAATGCTGTCGCCCTTCAGCGATGCGTCCAGGGTGATCGTTCCTTGCGGGTCGGTGAACTTGGAGGCGTTGTTGAGCAGGTTGGACAGCACCTGGGACAGGCGCACCAGGTCGCCCCGCAGGACCAAGGCCTCGTCCGGGAGCTTGACCGTGAGCGACTGCTGCCTCGCGGCCAGCAAGGGGTTGCTGGCTTCGACGGCGCGCTCGCACAGGGTGGCGAGCAGCAGCGGCTCCATGTGGACGGTCACCTTGCCGCGCACGATGCGCGACACGTCGAGCAAGTCGTCGACCAACCGGGACATGTGGTCGACCTGGCGTGCGATCACGTCGCGCGCCCAGGCCACCGTCGGGTCGGCCACCTGGGCCCCGTTGATGATGTGGACCGCGTTGCGTATCGGCGCCAGCGGGTTGCGCAACTCGTGCGCCAGCATCGCGAGGAACTCGTTCTTGCGGCGGTCGGCCTCCTGCACCAGCGTGTAGAGCCTGGCGTTTTCCATGGCGATGGAGGCCCGGCCCACGACCTCGCTTAGCAGCGCGGCGTCGGCCTGCGCGAAACCGCCGGCCTTGCCGAAAATGATGAGCGCGCCCAGCATCTGTTCACCGGCGACCAGCGGGCAGACTGCCATTTCTTCGTGGTCCGGCGGCAGCTCCGGCCAGTCAGGCGGCGGCGCGGACGAAGCCGGCGCCGCGCAGAGTTCGGTCGCGGGCAGGAACTGGATGTCGCGCGAAAGCATGGCGCCGCGGACCACCGCCGCCATGGCCGGGCTCAGCTCGCGGTGGCATTCCAGCAAGACCGGGCCCAAGGTGGGGTCGGCCTCGCCGATGATCTTGAGGCAGCGGCAGTGCAGTTCGCCGTGGTCGTCCAGCAAGGAAACGGCGGCCATGGAGCCCAGGCCCGGCACGGCGATGTCGGCCAGAGCATGGGCGGTGGCGTCGATGTTGAGCGACATGGACAGGCGCTGGCTGGCCTCGGCCAGATAGGCGGCGCGGCGCGTGGCCTCTTCCGCGGCGCTGCGGGCCGCTTCGGCCCGCGCCAGCGCCTCGCGCTCGACGGCCTGCTGCTGCAGCTGGCGGTGCATGCGGTGCAGCTCCACGAACACCTTGACCTTGGAGCGCAGCACGCCGGGCACGACGGGGGTCGAGATGTAGTCGACCGCGCCCAGCTCGTAACCCTTGGCGGCCTGCATCTCGTCCACGTAGGCCGTGATGAAGAGGATGGGCGTCTGCGCGGTCTTTTTGTACTGCCGGATCAGGCTGGCGGTTTCCAGCCCGTCGATGTCGGGCATGTTGACGTCGAGCAGGATGACGGCGAAGTCCATCTGCAGGATCAGGCGAAGCGCCTCGCGGCCCGAACGGGCGCTGACCAGGTTCTGCCCCAGTTCCTCGAGGATGCTGCCCATGACGACGTGCTTTTCAGGCAGGTCGTCGACGATCAGGATGTTGACGGGATCGGGATTGAGCATGGTGGCCGGCTCCTGCGGCATGAGGACAGCGCTCATCGGGGCAACCAGGCACGCAGCACGGCCAGCAGGTTTTCGGTGTTGACCGGCTTGGACAGGTAGTCCCAGGCGCCGGCCTCTATGCATTTCTCGCGGTCGCCCTTCATGGCCTTGGCCGTGACGGCGATCATGGGCAGGCTCTTGCCGGCCGGCAGCTTGCGGATCTCCTGCATGGTGACCAGGCCGTCCATGACCGGCATCATGATGTCCATCAGCACCACGCTGAGCTGCGGGTCGGAGGCGACCTTGGCGATGGCGTCGTGGCCGTTGTCGGCCCAGACGATGTCCATGCCCTCCTCTTCGAGCACGGTGGCCAGGGCAAAGATGTTGCGCATGTCGTCGTCGACGATCAGCACCCTTTTACCCGCCAGCGATTTGTTGGCGTCGTGCAGGGCCCTCAGGGTGCCGCGCTGCTTTTCGGTCATGCGCGCCTCCGTCAGGTGCAGGGCATGCATGGCCTGGTCCAGCACCCGCGGGATGGACCTGGCCTCGCGGAACAGGAAGCCGTCGCGGGACTGCCAGGCCGGCTGGTGCAGCGCATCGATGGGCCCTTCACGCCAGACCACCACGGGCAGCGGCCCGAGCGCCCGGCGTTCCGGCGCGGCGCGGCGCATGCCTTCGAAGCCCTCGGTCAGGGAGGCATCGTCGGTGACGACACATTCAAAACGGGCGAAGTCTTCAGCTTTGACGCCGGCCAGCGAGGCCACGGCGGTGCACTGCACATGGCTGTGCTGCAGCATGCCGGTAACCTCGCCGCGCAGGACATCGTCCTTCAGGGCGACCAGCATATGCCGGACCGAGCGCGACACATAGCGGTGCAGCTGCTCCAGCATCTCGTCGAGCACTTCCTTGGACGGGATCGGTTTTTCGATGAAGGCCATGGCGCCCGAGCGGTAGGCACGGTCCTTGGAGTCGTCGGTGGAGATGACGCAGACCGGGATGTGCCGGACGCCGGCGTCCTGCTTGATGCGCTCGAGCACGCGCCAACCTTCCATGTCCGGCAGGTGCATGTCCAGCGTGATGGCCGAGGGCTTGTACTCGGCCGCCAGCGTCAGCGCGCCGGCGCCCAACGGGGTCACCAGGCCCTTGAAGCCCTTGGCGCGGGCCGCGTCGAGCAGGAAGCCGGCGAAGGCCAGGTCGTTTTCCACGATCAGCAGCACGAAGTCGCCGGGCTGTATGGCGTGCCGGTCGTCGGCTGCTTCGTTGGCCAGGGCGCTGGCGTCCACCACCAGGGCGGTTTCATCAAAAGCGGGCTCCAGCTTCTCGAAGCCCAGCCGGCTAATGGGCGCGCTGGCTTCGATGCGCTGTTCGGCGCTGCCGCCGGGCTTGCGCGCGCCGCGCGGCGAGGCGTAGACCAGCGGCAGGTAAAGCACAAAGCTGCTGCCCTCGCCGGGTGCGCTGGACAGGCGGATTTCGCCGCCCAGCAGGCGAGAAAGCTCGCGGCTGATGGCCAGGCCCAGGCCGGTGCCGCCGTATTTGCGGGAGGTAGAGCCGTCGGCCTGCTGGAAGGCTTCAAAGATGATCTGCTGCTTGTCGGCGGAAATGCCGATGCCGGTATCGGTGACGGAAAACGCCAGCACCTGCTGGGCGCGGTTGAGTTCCTCGTTGTCCGGGCTCCAGCCGGTGAAGGCTTCCTCGATGGCCAGGGCCACATGGCCCTGGTGCGTGAACTTGAAGGCGTTGGACAGCAGGTTCTTGAGGATCTGCTGCAGGCGCTTGACGTCGGTCACCATGGACACCGGCAGCTGCAGGCCGGTGGTGATCAGGAAATCCACGCTCTTGGCCTCAGCGACGTGGCGGAAGGTGCGCTCGACGTACATCTGCAGGTCGGACAGACGCAACTCATTGACGTCCACCACCACCGTGCCCGACTCGATCTTGGACAGGTCCAGGATGTCGTTGATCAGCATCAGCAAATCGTTGCCGGATGAATGAATGGTCTTGGAGAACTCGACCTGCCTGGCTGTCAGGTTGCCTTCCGAGTTCTTGCACAGCTGGTCGGACAGGATCAAGAGGCTGTTGAGCGGCGTGCGCAGCTCGTGCGACATGTTCGCCAGGAACTCGGACTTGTACTTGGAGGTCAGCGAAAGCTGCTTGGCTTTTTCTTCGAGCGCCTGGCGGGCCTGCTCGACCTCCTGGTTCTTGCGCTCCACCTCGTCGTTCTGCTGGACCAGCAGGTGGGCTTTTTCCTGCAGCTCCTCGTTGGTCTGCTGCAGTTCTTCCTGCCGGCTTTGCAGCTCCTGCGCCAGGGACTGCGACTGGGTCAGCAGGTCCTCGGTGCGCATATTGGCTTCGATCGTGTTGATCACGATGCCGATACTTTCCGTGAGCTGGTCCAGGAAGGCCTGGTGCGTGGGGTTGAAGCGCTCGACCGAGGCCAGCTCGACCACGCCCCGAACCTGGCCCTCGAAGATGATGGGCAGCACCAGGATGTCCATGGGCGCCACCTCGGTGAGGCCGGAGGATATCTTGAGGCCCTGCGGCAGCGAGGAGGTCAGCAATATCTTCTGCTTGTCGAAAGCGCACTGGCCTATCAGGCCCTGGCCCAGGTCGATTTCCTTGCCGTAAGCGCCCTGCCCGTCCGAGGCATAACTCGCCATCAGGCGCAGGCGCGGCCTTTCATGCGTGTAGCTCAGCACATAAAACTCGGCCTGCTGGGCACCCACCACGGGCGCGAGCTCCGAGAGGATCAGGTGGCCCACGGCCACCAGGTCTTTCTGGCCCTGCAGCATGCGGCTGAACTTGGCCAGGTTGGTCTTGAGCCAGTCCTGCTCGGTGTTGACCTGGGTGGTGTCCTTGAGATTGCGGATCATTTCATTGATCGTGTCTTTCAGTGCGGCCACCTCGCCCAGCGCTTCCACGGTGATGGAACGCGTCAGGTCGCCCTGCGTCACGGCCGTCGCCACCTCGGCAATGGCGCGCACCTGGGTCGTCAGGTTGGCGGCCAGCTGGTTGACGTTTTCGGTCAGGCCCTTCCAGGTGCCGGCCGCGCCCGGCACCTTGGCCTGGCCGCCCAGCTTGCCTTCAACACCCACCTCGCGCGCCACCGAGGTCACCTGGTCGGCGAAGGTGGCCAGCGTATCGGTCATGCCGTTGATGGTGTCGGCCAAAGCGGCGATCTCGCCCTTGGCCTCCACGGTCAGCTTGCGTTCCAGGTCGCCGTTGGCCACGGCCGTCACCACGCGCGCAATGCCGCGCACCTGGCTGGTCAGGTTGCCGGCCATGAAGTTCACGTTGTCGGTCAGGTCCTTCCAGGTGCCGGCCACACCCTGCACATCGGCCTGGCCGCCCAGCTTGCCTTCGGTTCCCACTTCGCGCGCCACCCGCGTCACTTCGGACGCGAAGGACCGCAGCTGGTCCACCATGGTGTTGATGGTGGCCTTAAGTTCGAGGATTTCGCCCTTCACGTCCACCGTGATCTTTTTGGACAGGTCGCCGGCCGCCACGGCCTTGGTCACGTCGGCAATGTTGCGCACCTGGGACGTCAGGTTGCCGGCCATGAAGTTCACGTTGTCGGTCAAATCCTTCCAGGTGCCGGCAACGCCCTGCACGTCGGCCTGGCCGCCCAGCTTGCCTTCGGTGCCCACTTCGCGCGCCACACGCGTCACCTCGGAAGCAAAGGATCGCAGCTGGTCCACCATGGTGTTGATGGTGTTCTTGAGCTCGAGAATCTCGCCTTTCACGTCCACCGTGATCTTTTTTGACAAGTCACCGGCAGCCACAGCCGTCGTCACCTCGGCGATGTTGCGCACCTGTGCGGTCAGGTTGGAGCCCATGGAGTTCACGGAATCCGTCAAGTCCTTCCAGGTACCCGCCACACCCTGCACATCGGCCTGCCCGCCCAGCTTGCCTTCGGTGCCCACCTCGCGTGCGACACGCGTCACTTCGGAGGCGAAAGACCGCAGCTGGTCCACCATGGTGTTGATGGTATTTTTGAGCTCCAGGATTTCGCCCTTCACGTCCACCGTGATCTTCTTGGACAGGTCGCCGGCCGCCACGGCGGTCGTCACCTCGGCGATGTTGCGCACCTGGCCTGTGAGGTTGGAGCCCATGGAGTTCACGGAATCCGTCAAGTCCTTCCAGGTACCGGCCACGCCCTGCACGTCGGCCTGACCGCCCAGCTTGCCTTCGGTGCCCACCTCGCGCGCCACCCGCGTCACCTCGGACGCGAAGGAGCGCAGTTGGTCGACCATGGTGTTGATGGTGGCCTTGAGCTCCAGGATTTCGCCCTTCACGTCCACGGTGATCTTTTTGGACAGGTCGCCGGCGGCCACGGCCTTGGTCACCTCGGCGATGTTGCGCACCTGGCCCGTGAGGTTGGACCCCATGGAATTCACCGAATCGGTCAAGTCTTTCCAGGTGCCGGCAACGCCCTGCACGTCGGCCTGGCCGCCCAGCTTGCCTTCGGTGCCCACTTCGCGCGCCACGCGCGTCACTTCGGAAGCGAACGAGGACAGCTGGTCCACCATGGTGTTGATGGTGTTCTTGAGTTCCAGGATTTCGCCCTTCACGTCCACTGTGATCTTTTTGGACAGGTCGCCGGCCGCCACGGCCGTCGTCACCTCGGCGATGTTGCGTACCTGGCCGGTCAGGTTGGAGCCCATCGAGTTGACCGAGTCGGTCAGATCCTTCCAGGTGCCGGCCACGCCCTGCACGTCGGCCTGGCCGCCCAGTTTTCCTTCGGTACCCACCTCGCGCGCAACCCGCGTCACCTCGGAAGCGAACGAGGAAAGCTGGTCCACCATGGTGTTGATGGTGTTCTTGAGTTCGAGAATCTCGCCTTTCACGTCCACCGTGATCTTCTTGGACAGGTCACCGGCGGCCACGGCCTTGGTCACGTCGGCGATGTTGCGCACCTGGGATGTCAGGTTGCCGGCCATGAAGTTCACGTTGTCGGTCAGGTCTTTCCAGGTGCCGGCCACGCCCTGCACGTCGGCCTGGCCGCCCAGCTTGCCTTCGGTACCCACTTCGCGCGCCACACGCGTCACCTCGGACGCAAAGGACCGCAGCTGGTCCACCATGGTGTTGATGGTGTTTTTAAGTTCGAGAATCTCGCCCTTCACGTCCACCGTGATCTTCTTGGACAGGTCACCGGCCGCCACGGCCGTCGTCACCTCGGCGATGTTGCGCACCTGCGCCGTGAGGTTGGAGCCCATGGAGTTGACCGAGTCGGTCAAGTCCTTCCAGGTGCCGGCCACGCCTTGCACGTCGGCCTGGCCGCCCAGCTTGCCTTCGGTGCCCACTTCGCGCGCCACACGCGTCACCTCGGCCGAGAAGGTACCGAGCTGCTCCACCATCTTGTTGATGATCATCGCGGTGCGCAGGAACTCGCCTTCCAGCGCCCTGCCTTCGGCCTCCAGCGCCATGCTCTTGGACAGGTCGCCCTGGGCCACGGCGCCGATCACGCGGGCCACTTCACTGGTCGGGTGGACCAGGTCGGCGATCAGCGAATTGATGGACTCCGCAGAGTCGCGCCAGAAACCCGTGGCGTCAGGCACAAAGGCCCGTTCCTTGAGCCGGCCTTGCTTGCCGACCACGCGGCTCAGGCGTTCAAGCTCGCGCGCCATGCGCACGTTTTCCGAGACCACGTCGTTGAAGGCATCTGCGACCTTGCCGGGCACGCCGGTCCAGTCTTGCGGCAGGGATGCGCGCGCGTCGCCTTTCTTCAGGTCGGTCAATGCGGTCAGCACCACCTTGGTCTGCTCCGTCACCGTGTCGGCTTCGTCGAGCACGGTGTTGATGGCCATCGCGTTCTGCAGCCAGAAGCCCGAGAGTTTTTCCTCGGGCAGGCGCCGGCTGGCGCGTGTTGACAGGCGGGACTTGGATGCCAGGCCTTTGCAGCGGCTGGTGGTCGCCGTCGTCATGGCCGACAGCTGGTTGAATTCGGCGGCGATCTTTCCATAGATGCCATCCCACTCCGTCGGGAGTGTGACGCCGGATTCACCGCGCCTGAGCGCGCTCAAAGATTTGAGAATGGACTTCAATTCGGTGTCGCGCTCGATCACCGAAAGCTTGGCTAGAGCCTCCATATCATTCATCCTGTATTGGCGGTAACTTTTTGTAGAAACGGGTGCCGAGATTACTCGCGAAGATTCAGAATGACAACCAGATATCGCACTATTTACTTAACGGCGAAAACAATCTGCGGCGCGCCCGTCACAGCCTCACAACTGTAGGCTTTGGCTTACATAAATTCTTTTTTGGCCGCTGTATATTTTGTAGTTACGCCTTGAAAATATCGCAGCGAGATGTGTTCGTTGCGCGGCGTGGGCCCTGCAGGTTTGGCTGCAGTTTTCGTGAACCTTTTCATTGGCACCAGCACCATGAGCGCTCAGTCCAGCAGCACGGCGGAACAGGCAAGCGGATTGCAACGATGCGAGGCGGAAGCGGCGCATTACGCGCTCCTGCGGCGGCTGGCCCCGGTGATACGCCACAACATGGCGGGGACATTGCAGCCCATCGCCATGGTGGCGGCAATGCTGGAGCGGCGCCTGCAAAAAGCCGACCCTGACCCGGAAGCGCTGCTCAAGAACGCGCGCGACATCGTGGCGCTGTCCAAAGAGGCGGCCGCCTCCTGCGCTGATTTGATGAGTTGGCTCGCGCCCAAGGACAACCGGCCGGTCAAGGCCGATGCAGGCATCGCGGAATGCGTGGGCATGGTGGTGACACAACTCTCGTTCAGGGGTTTTTCGGTGGTCAACAGCAGCGGCAGCATTGCCGCGCGACTTCCCCAATCGGCACTGCGCAATGTGCTGACCGCCTCGCTCATAGGCCTGGCCGATGCGGCTGCCGTGCCCGGCAAGCTGCTCATCAGCGCCGGGTTCGCGGAGGATGTCCTTTCGGTACACATCGAACTGAAAGTGCCCGAGGTCCCCGAGCCTGTGCGCGTGGTGGACAAACCCCCTTACCGCCTGCTGGAGTGGGACGATGTGCAAGCCCTGGCCCGGCAGGAATCCGTCCGCCTGACACGCGGGGAAAACCGGCTCACGCTGCAGTTCGAAGCTTCCGCCGCGAACGATCCGGAGGCGCTGGCGGAGACAGTGCAAGCTTGAGCGGCCCGCCGCCCTCCCCGTTCATTTCCCTTTCGCTTCACGCTTGCGGCGATTGCATGTAGGACGAGGGAGCATCCGCGAAGAAGGCCTTGTTTGCGCTGGCAAACTGGAACCATGAATTCTTTTCGACGACGTCTTGGGCGCCTTGTGCTGCTGTGCGGCCTGGTGATTTGCGCCGCCCCTTTCGCCACTTTCCCGGCTGCCGCGCAGGCACCCGCCGCGAGCGCGGAATCCGGCGCGCCGGCCCTGCTCGAAAAACACGCGGCGCTGGCCGGGCAGCTTGCGCAGAATGCCTACCGCAGGCCGCTGTTCCTGGAATCATCCGAAGGCGCCAATGCGGTGACCGGCAGCGCCTACGCCGTGCTGAATTCGCCTTTTGCCACGGTCAGCGCCGCCTTCAAAAGCCCCAGGCGCTGGTGCGAGATGCTGATATTGCATATCAACACCAAGTACTGCCACGCCAGTTCCGACGACAGCCCGAGCACGCTGAACATGAACATCGGGAAAAAAACCGAGCAGGAACTGGGAGATGCCTTTGCGCTTCAGTTCAAGTACCAGCTGGCCGCCAGTTCGCCCGACTACCTCGCGGCGAACCTGAGGTCGGACAAGGGCCCCTTGGGCACCAAAGATTACCGCATCGAACTGCAGGCTGTGCCGCTTCCGGACGGCAAGACCTTTATGCACCTGCGTTATTCCTACGGCTACGGCGTCGCCAGCCGCCTGGCCATGCAGGGCTACCTGGCCACGGCCGGCAGCGGCAAGGTCGGTTTCACGCGGGTGCAACGCGGCTCAACCGCCGGGTATGTCGACGGCATGCGCGGCACCGTGGAGCGCAACACCATGCGCTATTACCTGGCCATTGAAGCCTACCTGGCCTCACTCGACAAGCCGCCGGCGCAGCAACTCGAGGCGCGGCTGCAGCACTGGTTCGACGCGACCGAGCAGTACGCGCGCCAGCTCCATGAGGTGGACAAGGAAAGCTACCTGGTCATGAAGCGCGCCGAATACCAGCGCCAGCAGGCATCCTGACTTCCTCTAGGTGGCTTGCGGCGGCACATTGATGCCGGGTTCTCGAATGGGAAGCGTGGGTTCCGGCGGCGGGGGATCGGTGATCTCGGGCGGCGTGCCGGGCTCAGGGGGAATGATCAGCGGCGGAACCTCGTTCGGCACGTGAATGCCCGGTGTTCCGGGTGGAGGCTGGGGAACGGGAACGTGAAGATGCAGGGGCATAAAAATTTCCTTGGATTCCGTGAATTTCCTTGAGTCGAGGGCCCCGCCCCGGCCTCATTTCAGCCGGAACGAGCGCAAGGGCTGGAGCCGGCCGCGCAGCCGCGAGCGAAGGACCAGCATGGCCAGCGCGCCGGCCGCGGCGGCCAGCAAGGCCGACTGGCAAGGCCGGGCCGCGACATGGGCACCGACGGCCCGGGTGAATGAAGAGCTGGTGCGGCCGCCGTTGCGGGCAAAGGTGGGAGCCTGGCCGGACAGCGGCCGCGGCATCGCGGCGCCGTTGCCCTGCCCTTCCACCAGCACCGCCTCTTCCGCCGTCTGGAAAACGCCGTCGTCAAGCCGCCGCGGTCTGGTATCGAGAGGCTGAGCGGTGGGCGTGCTCATGGTCCGGTCCTGGTGGATGCGGTGTTTTCGGCTTACGCGGACTGCAGCGTGGAGGCCCTGGAGTCGTCGTTCGCCGCGGGGTCCAGCTTGCGGCTCTGGGTCAGGCAATAGGCCAGCAGGCAATCAATTTCCGTGGACTTGTCAAAGACCGCGTCCACGCCCAGTTCGGCGCAGCGCATGCGCATCTCGCGCGTGGCGTAGTTGCTGAACACCACGATCTTCTGGGCGGGTTTTCGGTCGCGGCAGGCCTCGAGGATCCTGAGGCCGCTGCCCTGTTTGAGGAACAGGTCGACGATGGCCAGGTCCCACTGGGCGGCGTGGTGCGTCAGCCATTCGGCGCCCTCGTCTTCGGTCTCGCAGGTGCCGACGGCTTCAACCGGAGCCAGTTCTTCCAGCGTGCTGAGCAGGTTGTCGCGGATGGTGGGATTGTCCTCAACGAGGTAGGTTCGCATTTTCATGATGTGTGCCAATCCGCAACAGCGGCAAATAGGGATGGAATGTTCATCAATTTACGCGGCAGGTTCACGCCTTGATGCCGGAAGGTTGAGCGTGCCCATGTAGGAGAAAGGCCAACCGGCGCGCAAAAGCCTGAGCGAACACCGGTGTTCGCGGGCAGTAAGCGTCGTCTTACGCAAGGAGCAGAAAGGCCTTACACCGCCCACCGGCATCGGGCTACCACCCCGGCGCCCAGGCGCCCCTATCGTCCATGCAGCACCTGATGACGAAGCACCTGATGACGATTCACCCACCACAGGAAACCACCACCATGAAGCTGATGGCCGGACTTTTGACAGGCATGGCCGCGGGGCTGCTGACCGCCTGGCGAATTCATGCCAATCCCCGCGATATCGACCTGCTCCACGCCTTCCTGACGGTGCTGGTCTGCGCGGCGGGCCTGTTCCTGGTGTCCATGGCCTTGCCGGACAGCATCGCGGAAATCCTGCAGGAGTTCATGGCCTGGTGCCTGGCCGGCACGGTCGCCGCGCTGGGCCTGCTGGCCTCGGTGAAGGTCCTGGAAGGCCTGCTCGACAACTGATCGCCACGCGGGAGCGCTTCCCGGTGTTTCGCCCTTACGTCCTGTAACCGCCCGTGGCCCCAAGCCCCAGGCGGAGTTTTTTTTATAACAAGGATTTTTCATGCCGCCCTCCAAGCGCAGCACTTCCCCCCCTCACCGGAACACGGACGGCGCCAAAGACAAGAAGACCCAGCTCGAAAGCTTCACCGCGGGCATCGCCCCGGTGCTGACGACCAACCAGGGCCTGCAGTTTCCCGACAACCACAACTCGCTGAAAGCGGGCGTGCGCGGCCCGACCCTGGTGGAGGATTTCATCCTCCGCGAAAAAATCACCCACTTCGACCACGAGCGCATTCCCGAGCGTGCGGTGCATGCCCGTGGCGCGGGCGCGCACGGCTATTTCAAGCCCTACAAGTCCATGGTGCAGTACACCAGCGCGGGCTTTTTGCAGGATCCAGATGTGGAGACGCCGGTCTTCGTGCGTTTTTCCACCGTGGCGGGCTCCAGGGGCTCGGCCGATACCGTGCGCGACGTGCGCGGTTTCGCGGTGAAGTTCTACACCGCCGAAGGCAACTACGACCTGGTCGGCAACAACATCCCGGTCTTCTTCATCCAGGATGCCATCAAGTTTCCCGACCTGATCCATGCGGTCAAGCCGGAACCGCACAACGAAATGCCACAGGCGGCCAGCGCCCACGACACCTTCTGGGATTTCGCCTCGCTGATGCCCGAATCCACGCACATGCTGATGTGGGCCATGTCGGACCGCGCCGTGCCGCGCAGCTTTCGCATGATGGAGGGCTTCGGCGTCCATGCCTTTCGCTTCATCAATGCGCGCGGCGAATCCTTTTTTGTGAAGTTCCACTGGAAACCCAAGCTGGGCGTACACGGGCTGGTCTGGGACGAGGCGCAGAAAATCGCCGGCAAGGACCCGGACTTCCACAGGCGCGACCTGTGGGAGGCGATTGAAAGCGGCAACTTCCCGGAGTGGGAACTCGGCGTGCAGATCGTCGACGAGGGCAAGGAAAGCGAGCTGGGCTTCGACATCCTTGACCCGACCAAGCTGATCCCCGAAGCACAGGTGCCGGTGCAGCTCATCGGCAAGATGGTGCTCAACCGCAACCCGGACAACTTCTTCGCGGAGACCGAGCAGGCCGCCTTCCACCCCGGCCACCTGGTGCCCGGCATCGACTTTTCCAACGACCCGTTGCTGCAGGGCCGGCTGTTCTCGTACACCGACACCCAGCTGTCGCGCCTGGGCGGCGCCAACTTCCATGAGATCCCGATCAACCGGGCCGTGTGTCCCATGCACAACTTCCAGCGCGACGGCATGCACCGCCAGGCCATCGCCAAGGGCCGGGTCGCCTACGAACCCAACACGCTGGGCAGCGGTGCCGAGTACCGGGTAGACGGCGGCGCGCAGGGATTCCAGTCCTACCCCGAGCAGCTGGAGCCGCCGAAAATCCGCCGCCGCAGCCCCTCTTTTGACGACCATTTTTCGCAGGCCGCGCTGTTCTGGAACAGCCAGAGCGCGCCGGAAAAAGACCACATCGTGGCGGCCTTCCGCTTTGAGCTGTCCAAGGTGGAGGTGCCCGACATCCGCCAGCGCATGGTGGACAACCTGGCCCATGTGGACCTGAAGCTGGCCGCGCGCGTGGCGGCCCCGCTGGGCATCAAGCCGCCCGACGCCAAGGCCGCGGCCGGCAGGCTGGGCTTTCGCGACCACCGCATCGTGGTGAAGGTGGAAGAAGACCCGGCCCTGCGCATGGTGGGCCGCCCGGGCGGCAGCGCCAAAACGCGCAAGGTGGCCATCCTGGTGGCCGACGGGGTGGAGGCCGCCGCGCTCAAGCGCCTGCAGCAGGACCTGCTGGACGCCGGCGCCCAGTGCAAGCTTGTGGCGCCGCACCTGGGCACCGTGAGCACCTCATCGGGCCGGCAACTCACTGCGGACCATACCTTCAGCAACATGCCCTCGGTGATGTTTGACGCCGTGCTGATTCCGGGCGGAAGCGAAAGCGTTGCCACCCTGGGCGCCATGGGCGAGGCGGTGCACTTCGTGCTGGAGGCCTACAAGCATTGCAAGACGATTTGCTCCGTGAACGACGGCGCGCAGCTGCTGGCGACCCTGGGCTTCAGCCTGGGCAGGGATCCGGAGGCGGTCAGCGTGCCCACGCCCGGTGTCATCATCGCCGACGCGCGCAAGGTGATGGACGGCCAGGTGTCGCAGGATCTCCTGGCGGCGATTGCGCTGCACCGCCACTGGGACCGGCTCAACGTGGACGCCATCCCCGCGTAAAACGCGTCTTACGGACGCAGTGTGAGCTGGTGCGCGAAGGCCGGAGGGTTCATCTGCAAAGGCCGGTATTGCACGGCGGCCCAGCTGTCCCGCATGTCGCGGTAGCGGCCGGAAAACACCAGGCCGCTCTGCCCGGTCTGGTAGATGAAGCGCGAGTTTTCGGGGTCACCCATGTCGTAGATAGCGCGTAGGGACGCGGCCTGCCGGTTGGCAAAGGGCGTGGCGTCGCCCGTGGCCCAGTACTGGCCGACGTTGACGGTGAAGGTGTCGCCGCCGGTGGGCACGCGCACGTCAAACCAGGGCGCCAGCCAGGCCACGTTGCCGAAAGGCTTGTGCGCCGAGAGGGCCGGATGCGCCCTGCCCCAGGTCCAGCTGCCCATATCGGTGCCGTAAGCTGTCTGCAGGCGGTCCAGCGCGCGCAGCAGCGCCGCCGCCGATTGCGCCTCGCAGCCGGCCGCACCGCACCAGTTGCCGTCCTGGCGCTCCAATACATCTTCCAGCGTGCTCCTGAAATGGCGCTTGCCATAAAGCGGCCTGAACGTCGCCTCGCCGAGCTTGCCGCCCACAATGCCGCGCGTGAGTTCGTCGGCCCAGGCGGCGAACACCAGCGGCGCGGCCTGGTCGGCGCGCATGACGCCGTCAAAGCCGGCCATAGCCTTGCGCGTGGCATCGGCCAATGGATGCTTCACCGGTTGCGCCAATGTTTTCTGCAGGAAAGGCAGCAATTTCACCGTCGCCGGTGACAGCTGGTCGGCCTGGATTTTCTGCATGGATGCCACGTCATGCCTGGGCGTGGCAGCCAGCAACTGCTCGATGCGGTTGTGGCGGTAGGGCACGGTCCAATCCTGGCCGATGAAGAAAGGATAAGCCGGCGGCGTGATGCGCTGGTTGGCCGTCGCCCACCAGCCCCTGGCCTCGATGGCGGCGCGGCCGGCTTCGGGCGTTTGCGCGTAAGGCAGCCAGCCAGCCCAGTCGTAACGGACATCCCATCCCGGCGAAGGGGCGATGCCGCGAATGTCGTTGTCGGGTTTGCGCAGCGGCACCTTGCCGGCGGCCTTGAAGGCCACGCCGCCCGCGACGTCGGCGGTGACGACGTTTTGCATCGGCGAGTGGTAGGCCGCGAAGGCATCCACCAATTCCTGGGCCGACTGGGCACGGTTGGCCCGCAGCCCGGCCAGCACCGTCTGGTTGTCGTCGTCGAGCGCGCTCCAGCGCAGCGCGAGCACATATTTGCGGGTGTCGAGCAGTTCGGCATGCGATTTCTGCACGTCGCTGAGCACCGGGCCGTGGCGGCTTTCGCGCACATCCAGCACCACGTCGGGTTGGCCCTTGACCTTGATGGTTTCGCGGCGGGTTTCGAAGTCGGCCCAGGCCTCAGCCTTGGAAGCCCCGGCGGACGGGATGCGGTACTGCCGCGGGTTGGCCGGGTTGACCTGCTCGAGGTACAGGTCCTGCACATCGGGGGCGGTGTTGGTGAAGCCCCAGGCCATTTTCTGGGTGCGGCCCATGACCACAAACGGCAGGCCTGGCAAGGTCGCGCCTATGACGTCCAGCCCGGTGTCATTGCCACCGGCGGGCGCCTGCAGGCGCGCGAAATACCAGACGGCCGGGGCCGACAGGCCCAGGTGCGGGTCGTTGGCCAGCAGGGGCTTGCCGCTCGCGCTGTGCGCGCCGGCCACCACCCAGTTGTTGGAGCCCTTGCCTTCCACCTCGCCCAGTGCCCCGGCCCAGCCGTTAATGCCTTGGGCCATGGCGACGGTTGCGGGGGCCGGGCGGCTGCTTGAAACTTTTGGGGTGGCGGGAAGGTCGGTGCGGTACACGCCGAGATCGGCGTAGAGCTTGCTGAAATCCGCCCTGGAGGCCGGCTGCTCGCCGGGGTATGGCGGAAACAGCTGCCAGAGTTCGGGGGTCTTGAGCACGCGGGCGGCGGACAGACGGGCGAATTCGGTGCCCCAGTTGCCGCTCAAATCCAGCGCCATGATCAGCGACCAGGCCAGGCTGTCGGTGGGCGACCAGGCCACGCCCGAGGCGCCGCCGGGCTTGACGCCCAGGATCTGGAACTCGGGAGACAAGGCCTGCGATGAACCGGCGTAAAAAGCGTTGATGCCCTCGCTGTAGGCCTGCATGGCCTCGCGCCCCTCGGCGGGCAGGCCCTGCCATTGGCGCTCGGCGGCGCGCGCCACGCCCAGCGTGCGCAGCAGCTTGTCGGTGTCCAGCGTGGCCGGGCCGAACACCTCGGAGAGCTCACCGTGCATCACGCGCCGGTTGAATTCCAGCTGCCAGCCGCGCTCCTGGGCATGCACATAGCCGAGGGCGAACCAGGCGTCGCGCGGCGACTGGGCCTTGATGTGGGTGACGTCGGCCGCATCGCGCGCCACGCTCACGCGGGCCCGCAGGCCGGCAGCCTGGAGTTCGCCATCGAGCGCGGGTGTGGCGCGGTAAATATAGATGCCGGCCGCCGCCGCGGCGAGCAGAAGCAGCGCGGCCAGGGCGGCTAGAACGCGTTTGAACCAGGCCAAGATCATGTTCCCATCAAGTCGCCGTGCGGATCGACGGCAAAGGCGATGAGCCCGTAGCGGACTCTTTGACATCCCGCACCCGGCAGGATGAATGCAGCTTATTTTGTCTGCAAGTGCATTTTGCCGTCGGCGAACTTGAAACTGACGGTGGGCACCGTGAAATCCTCAAAAGGAGCGCCCAGCGCGATCTCGCCTTCGAGCAGCAGCACGCATTCCTGGCGGCGCAGTGCCACCACGGCGGTGCTGTCGGAAAAGCGCACCCAGGTGCCGTAGCTGCTGACGTCTTCGAGGAAGAACTGGCCGGCGCGCCATTCAATCCTGGCATGCCTGCGGGAAACCCGCGGATCCTGCACCACAAAATGCGCGTCCTGGTCGCGCCCCAGGAAGATGGGCAGCTCGGTCGAGGCGAAGGCCGTGTTGATGTCCAGCCAGCACAGCTCTATCAATGCCTGGGCGGCAGCCCGCCGGGCGGGCGGCGGCTCCGTCAGGGTGGCGGGCACCGTGAAAGATTCCGACATGACCTCGGCCTGCCATTCGATGCGGTGCACCAGGCAGGCTTCGGTGCGGCCGCGTATTTCCAGCGCGCCCAGGCTTCGGGAGCGCACCAGCGTGTCGGAGGGAAGTTGCCGGATGACGGCGTCGGTGGCCAGGATCTGGTCCGGGCCGGACAGGTCGCTCAGGCGCGAAGCCAGGTTGACGGCGTCACCGAAGCAGTCGCCGTCTTGCTCGACGATTTCACCGCGCGCGACGCCCGTTTGCAGGCGCATCTTGAGTTGGTCGGGCCAGTTGCGGATGCGGTCGCGGTGGACCCGCTGGAGTTCGGTGACGGCATCGACGGCGTCGGCATTGTCGGGAAACACGACCAGCACGCCGTCGCCCAGGTATTTCACGACGTGGCCCCGGTAGGCCTGACAGACCTTGCCTATCCACTGGGTCAGTCGTGTGATGGCCTGGGTTGCCTTGGCATTGCCCAGCGACTCAAAAACCCCGGTGCTTCCTGTGAGATCGGCAAAAACGACGGTAACTTCTGCCATAAATCGATGTAACTGCTTGTAGTTCTGGCGCCATTAAAACATAAGTACACATGGAACTTATGACAAACGGCAGTCGGCTCGGCGGTTTTGCCCAGGCACCGGCCGGGGCGGCCCGGAAATTCAGCTCGCGCTGGGCTTGAGCTGCATGGCCTTGAACTCCAGGAACTCCTCAAAGCCGTACACGCCGTTTTCGCGGCCATTGCCCGACTGTTTGTAACCGCCGAACGGGGCCTGGCCGTTGAAAGGCCCGCCGTTGATGTCCACCTGGCCGGTGCGCAGGCGGCGCGCGACCTTCATCGCGTGCTCGTCGGTGCCGCTCCAGACGGCGCCGCCCAGGCCGTAGATGGTGCTGTTGGCAATGGCCACAGCGTCTTCTTCGTCTTTGTAGGGGATGACCACCAGCACCGGGCCGAAGATTTCCTCCTGGGCCAGCGTGTCGGTGGGCTTGATGCCCAGGATGGTGGGCTGGACAAAATAGCCCTTGGCGATGGCGGGCGCCTCGGCGCCGCCGGCGATCACGTCGGCACCCTCTTCGATGCCGGTGCGGATGAAACCCAGCACGCGGTCGCGCTGCGAAGCGCTGACCAGGGGGCCGAGCTTGCTGCCCTCTTCCAGGCTGGGGCCTACGCTGAATTTGGCGACGGCGGCCTGGGCCAGCGCCTTGACTTCCTCATAGCGGCCGGCCGGCACCAGCAGGCGGGTGTGGGCCGAGCAGGTCTGGCCGCTGTTGAGCATGCAGGCCGACACGGTGCCTTTGACGGCGGCCTCAAAATTGGCGTCGTCCAGCACCACGCTGGCCGACTTGCCGCCCAGTTCCAGCGCCACGCGCTTGATGGACTGGCTGGCCAGTTCGCTCACGCGTTTGCCCGCGCGGGTGGAACCGGTAAAGCTCACCATATCGACTTCCGGGTGCGTGGCCAGGACTTCGCCCACCACCGGGCCCATGCCGTTGACCAGGTTGAACACGCCGGGCGGCAGGCCCGCCTCGTGGATGATCTCGGCCAGGATCATGGCGTTGACCGGCGCAATTTCGCTGGGTTTGAGCACCACGGTGCAGCCGGCCACCATGGCCGGCGCGATTTTCAGCGTGATCTGGCTCAGCGGGAAATTCCAGGGCGTGATGCAGCCCACCACGCCGATCGCTTCGCGCACCACCAGGGAGTTGCCGACCTGCTTTTCCCATTCAAACTGGCGCGCCACCTTGGCGAAATTGCCCCAGTGCCAGGCCGGGCCGCCCACCTGGACGGCACGCGCCATCTTCAGGGGCATGCCCACTTCGCGGGCAATCGCCACGGCCAGGTCCTCGGTGCGCGCCTTGACGCCGGCCGCCACCTTGTCGAGGTAGGCGGCGCGGGTTTCGACCGGCAGGGCTGACCAGCCGTCGAAAGCCGCGCGGGCCGCCAGCACGGCGGCTTCAGCCTCCGCCGCAGTGCCGGCCGGCACCGTCGCCATCAGGGCTTCGGTGCTGGAATCGTGGACGGGCAGGGTTTCGGAGGACTGGGCCTTGACCCATTGGCCGTTGATGTAGTGCGCGGGGTAAACGGTCATGGCGGTCATTTGTGTGCTCATAGCGGTCCGGGGAGGGCCTGAAGAAGGCCCGAAAAGAGGTGAATAATGCCGAAAAAGGCCAGGAGTGACTTTCGGCTCACAGGTGAAATTGCCTGTAGGCCTAAAGATTTAAACAATGTTCAATTCCAGAATCGACATGACATCTAGTTACTAACTCCTTGATTCATTTGTTGTTTTGCGTTAACCATTTCACACAAAACACCTTGCATATCCTTAGATGTCGTCTTAATCTAACAGAAGACGACGTTCCATGGGAACGCAGATAAATACCCACGGGATGCTCCGGTAGAAAGTTGTGAAATACATGCGCTGGTTAAAACCGAATATCAAAAGCAGCTTCATGGCACTGCTGGGGTCCGGCGAGGTCACGCCTTCCATACTGGAAGACCGCACCGAGGACATCCGCCAGTTCATCCTCGACGAACTCGGTGAATTCGGCGAAAAGCACTATCCCAAGATCACCCGCCGCGTGCGTTATGCCCAGGATATCCAGGGCCTCTGGTACACCCGCGGTGACGTGATGGCAGTGTTGGCGGCCATGCACGGTGAGACCATCGCCCGTGAAAAAGTCAGCCGCATCAGCGACAAATTCAAGGGCATGCTGCCTCGCGGCCTGAGCTCGCGGCCCAGCCCGCTCACCACGTAACTTTTTTCCTTCGTTCCGCTCTTTTTCTTCTCCAGTTTCCTCTAGTTTCTTCCTGGCCTCCAAGGCAACTTTTTAAACCAGCTTCTAGCTGGTTTATTTTTGTCCGCTCGCAGCCGGCACCCGCTCAATGCGCCTCATGCGCTCCGTGCAGGTGGCCCCAGAGCACAAAGGCATCGCGCCCCTCCACCGCCAGCGTGGTTTTCAGGCCCACGGGCAGCATCACCTTGGTCGGCACGTGGCCGAAAGGCAGGCCGGTCAGCACACGCGCCTTGACCTTGCTTTGCAGCCAGGCGATGACCGACGCCAGCTTGAAGCCCTTGTCGTGCGGCACCAGGGAATAGTTGGTGAACTGCCCAAAGATGATGGCTTTTTGCTGCGCCAGCACGCCGGCGTGCAGCAACTGCGTGAGCATGCGCTCCACACGGTAGGGATGCTCGGCGACGTCCTCGATGAACAAAATCCCGCCCTTGACGGCCGGCAGGTAGGGTGTGCCGACCAGCGAGGACAGCATGGCCAGGTTGCCGCCCCAGAGCACGGCGTCCTTGACCATGAAATCGGCCGCCGGCTTCGCATCCGCGGCCGGTTTGGGCAGTTGCCAGCCCGTGCCCTCGCCCTGCCCCGTGATCAGGTCGTCAAAACAGGCCTCGGTGATGTCGTCCGGCGCCTTGGCGCCGAAATCCTCGCCCAGCGCGGGGCCGGCCCAGGTCACGGCGCCGGTCTTGGCCATCACGGCCAGCTGGAAGGCGGTGAAGTCGCTCAAGCCGACAAAACGTGTACCGCCCGCGATGGCTTTGGCGACCGCTTTGTATTGAATGCCCGGCAGGATGCGCGACAGGCCGTAGCCGCCGCGGGAAATCAGGGCCACGTCGGCGCCGCTGGCGGCCGCGCGGTGGATGCCGGCCAGCCGGGTGTCGTCGTCGCCGGCAAAACGCTGGTGGCGCGCGAGTGCGTCGGGATCAATTTCAACCTCATGGCCCAAGGCGGTGAGGCGCTGCACGCCGCGCTTGAAGGCGGCCTTGTCGCGCACCGCGCTGGAGGGGGAGTAGATGTAGATATGTTTTTTCACGGCTGCAAGTATCCCACTGTCGCCCGTCCTCCCTTGCCGCCTTGGCTGCAGGTATAAACGGGCCACCATGATGCTGTATGTGCTGGACCTCCTGGGCGTTGCCGTCTTTGCCGTGAGCGGCGCGCTGGCGGCCGGGCGCCTGCAGCTCGACCTGCTGGGCGTGCTGGTGCTGGCGGCCTTGACCGCCATAGGCGGCGGCACCCTGCGCGACCTGCTGATGAACCGTCATCCGGTGTTCTGGATGGCCAGGCCGGCCTACCTGCTGGTGATCGCCGCAGCGGCCCTGGGCACCATGCTGTATGTGCAGGTGCTGCCGATCCCGTCGCAGGCGCTGCTGGTGGCCGATGCGCTCGGGCTGGCGCTGTTCGCGCTGTCGGGCGCGCAGCTGGCCGAAGCCGCGCGGTTGTCACCGGTGATCGTGGTGGTGATGGGCACCATGACCGGCGTGGCGGGCGGCCTGATGCGCGACGTCTGCAGCAACCAGGTGCCGCTGTTGCTGCGCCAGGACATCTACGCGAGCGCGGCGATCGCCGGGATCGCGCTTTACCTTGCCTTGAAGGCGCTGGGACTCAGGCCTTCATGGGCCTTTGGCATCGGGTTGGCGGCGGTGGTGGCGCTGCGGCTCAGCGCCATCTTCATGGGCTGGCATCTGCCGGTCTTCAAGCTGCCGGGCTGAAAAACGCCAAGGCCTGCCGCGCGACCGGCTCGCCATGCTCCTGCACAAAATGCCCGGCCTGCCCCAGTACCATGGGCTCGCCGCAACCGCGGATCACCGCCTGCAGCTCGCGCATGACGGGCGGGCCCAGCACCGGGTCCTGCGCGCCCACCGCCATCAGGGTTTTGCCCGTCCAGCCGTTTTGCCAGAAGCTGCGCGCTTGCCGCGAGACGGCGGCGCCATCGGCCCCGGGGCTGTCCGGCACCATGGGCGGGAAGGCGCGCAAGGCCGCGCGGTGGCCCTTGTCCGGAAAGGGGGCGTTGTAAGCCGCGCACTCGGCGGCGCTCATTTGCGGGTTGCCGCGCGCAAACAGCCGGGCCAGGTCGAACTCCGGGTTTTTCGCGCACATCTCGCGCCAGGCCACAAAGCCGGCGGGCAGCGGCGCGTCACCGGTGCCCAGCGTCGTGTTCATGACCAGCAGTCCGGTGTAGCGCTGCGGCGCCTCCATCGGCAGCGTGAGGCCCAGCAGGCCACCCCAGTCCTGCACCACCAGCACCACGTTGTGCAGATCCATGCTTTCGACCAGTTCCAGCAGGATCTGGCGGTGGACGCTGAAACTATGGAAGCTGTCCTTTTTGGGTTTGTCACTTTTGCCGAAGCCGATCAGGTCGGGCGCGACCACACGGTGCCCGACCTCCAGCAACACGGGGATCATCTTGCGGTAGAGGTAGCTCCAGGCCGGGTTGCCGTGCAGGCACAGGTAAGTCAGGCCGCCCTCGCCTGCGTCACGTCCCCCGCCTTCATCCAGGTAATGCAGACGCAGCCCACCCAGCGCCGGCAGGTCGCTGACATAACGAGGCTGCCACGGATAGCCCGGCAAGTCGTCAAAAGCCGCGTCGGGCGTGCGCAGCGCATCGTCGCGCAGCGGGTGGGCGAGCCTGGATTCTTCGCGCTTGTCGGCGCGCCGCTGCCGGAAGAAAGCCTGCAGCAGCTCGCCGCATTCCCACGCCAGCACACCGCCCTGCAAGGCAGTCTGGTGGTTGAGCCGGGATTCGGCAAACAGGTTGAGCACCGAGCCGGCCGCGCCGGTCTTGGGGTCGGCCGCGCCGAACACCACACGCTTGAGCCGGGCGTGCAGCATGGCGCCGCTGCACATGGCGCAGGGCTCCAGCGTGACAAAGAGTTCGCAGTCGCCGAGCCGGTAGTTGCCCAGCACCCGCGCCGCGGCACGCAGTGCCACGATCTCGGCATGGGCCGTCGGGTCATGGCCGTCCACCGGCGCATTGCGGCCGCTGGCAATGACCTCGCCGTACCGGACCACCACCGCGCCCACCGGCACTTCGCCCGCGGCGGCGGCCTGGCGTGCCTCCGCCAGGGCCTGCTGCATGAAAATCTCGTCGCTCATCGGAATGGCAATGGCTGCCGCCGGCCTTATTTCTCTTCGGGCATGGGACGCGCCTGCTGCAGGGCGCCCTCCACAGCCTGCTTGACCTGCTGCTGGGCTTGCTGACTCTGCACCTGCGGCGGCGCGTCGGCGGAAACGGCGGGCATGCCGGGGGCCGCCGGGACGGTGACCTGGGTGCCCAGTTGTTTTTTGACCAGCAGGCCCACGATGGCCAACGCCACCAGCAGGCCCACGATGCTGAAAATACCGCGCATATCAAGCCTCCTTTGGGGTGTCGTTGTTGGTGGCCATGCCCAGACGGTCCATCCAGGCCGCCAGGGCCCGCTCGTCCTCATTGCCGGCGGCGTACATGGCGTGCATCGCTGCATGCGACTCGCGCCTGTGCTGGTTGATTTTGACCTTGCATTGGAAATCGGTCACCTGCAGCTCAAAGCCCACGATGCCGGCCAGCATCTTGTGGGCAAATTCCTCGCCCAGGTCACGCCACTGCTGGGCATAAGGCGGCTCGTGGTCGCCTATGAGAGTTTTGAGCAGCTTGTCCTTGGCCGCCGGGTCTTCGACCAGCGTCGCCTGCACGGTGCAATGCACGGCCACGTAATTCCAGGTCGGCACCCGCGCCAGGTCGGGATACACCTTGGGCGACAGGTAGGCATGCGGCCCGAGGAAGGTCACGACAGCCTGGGGCCGTGCCTGCAGGTAGCGCCAGTGCGGGTTGGGCTTGGCCACATGGCCCAGCAGCACCATCTGCTCGCCGCGCTCTTCCAGGTGCAGCGGCAGATGGGTCACATAGGGCAGGCCCGCGTCATCCACGCTGATCAGGCTGGCGAAGGGGTTCTCGTTGATCAGCGCCGCGGCCTGGGCGCGGTCGCCTTTGAATTGGGGTGGCAGGTACATGGCCTGAAGCATAGGCCAAAAACCGGAATTTCAGGCCGGTCCGTGCCACGCACCATGGTATTCGCGCGACAAGGAAAATCGGGTCCAGCCTACAGCGGGGCCGGCCCGACAGCGCACAAACTGGCCTCGCCGCAGGCATTGAGGCGCAGCACAGGCATGAAACATCCCCGGATCCGCATCGGCATCTCAGGCTGGCAATATGCCGGCTGGCGCGGTGTGTTCTACCCGCCGGGGTTGGTCCAGGCGCATGAACTCGCGTTCGCCTCGCGCGCCATGCAGACCATCGAGATCAACGGCTCGCACTATTCGCTTCAGCGCCCCAGCAGCTACCAGCGCTGGCATGACGAAACGCCGGACGGCTTTGTCTTCAGCGTGAAGGCGCCGCGCTACCTGACCCACATGCTGCGCCTCGAAGGCGACGGCGTGCCGATCGCGCTGGCCAACTTCCTTGCCTCGGGGATTTTTAAGCTGCGCGGCAAGCTCGGCCCCCTGCTCTGGCAGTTTCCGCCCGGCATGCCCTTCAAGCCCGAGGTGTTCGAAGCTTTTTTGCGATTGCTGCCGCGCGACACCGAGGCTGCCGCGCAGTTCGCGCGCCGCCACCACGACAGTCACGTGCACCACCCCTGCCTGGAAATCGACCGCAAGCGCCGGCTCAGGCATGCGATTGAAATCCGCCACCCGGGCTTCTTCGAAGAGTCCTTCGTCAAGATGCTGCGCCGCCACGGCGCCGCGCTGGTGGTGTCCGAGGCGGTGGCGGACTGGCCCTATGCCGAGGACCTGACGGCGGATTTTGTCTACCTTCGCCTGCATGGGCCCGACACGCTTTACGGCGGCCGCTACAGCGACAAGGCGCTGGACCGGTGGGCAGCGCGCATCAGCACCTGGGCTTCGGGCGGCGAACCGCAAGATGCGCAACGTATCTCCGCCAAGCCAGTGCGGGCGCGGGCCAGCCGCGAGGTGTTCTGTTATTTCGACAACGACCAGAAAGTGCGGGCGCCTTTTGACGCGCGCCGGCTCACCGAAAGGCTGATGCCCGAAGAAACGCTGTCGCTGGAGCCGCTGGACCGGCAAGGCGGCATGTTCGATTCATGAGGCCTATGCCCGCGCCGGTCCTGACAGCGGCCAGCTCGCCAGGTGGACGTGACGGGTTTCACCCAGCAGGCTGCGCACCAGCACGACCTCACCGGCCGTCCAGGCCACGGGCGGCACCGGCGTGGCGCCCAGCAGGCTGTCGTCGTACAGCAAGGTCACGTGCGGCGTGTAGCCGGGCTTGGCCCACTGCCCCAGGCTGGCCTTCTTCAGCGCCGTGCCCAGAACCTTGTGGAAAGCCATCAAGGCCGAGAGCCCTTGGTCTTCGCCGCGCAGCACCAGCGGCCGGTTGCGCGGCATGCTGGCAAAGCTTTCCGCGCGGTTGAAGGCGACGGCGAAGGGCTGCGTCAGGGCAGCGGCTTCGGCGGCGGCCGCGTGGGCCTGCCTGACGACGTCGGGCGGCAAGCCGGCGTAGTCGCCCAAGTGGTTCAGGGTGATGTGAAAGCGCGCGGCTTCCAGCGGCCGGCCGCGCAAGCTGTGGGCGGTACGGATCTGCGCGGCGAGCTCCGCTATTTGCAGCGCGGTGTCTGCCGGAGGAAACAGCGCCAGAAACAGGCGGTCAGTGGGTTTGGCTTCTTCAAAGCCTGGAAATGAGGATTGCCCGGCCATGCCTGAATTCCGCCCTATTCCCGGCTTATTCCCACTCAATCGTCGCCGGCGGCTTGCTGCTGACGTCGTAGGTGACGCGGTTGATGCCGCGCACTTCGTTGATGATGCGGCCGGAGACCTTTTTGAGCAGCGCATACGGCAGCTCGGCCCAGTCGGCTGTCATGAAGTCGCTGGTTTGCACCGCGCGCAGGGCCACCACGTAATCGTAGGTGCGGCCATCGCCCATCACGCCCACGCTTTTCACCGGCAAAAAGACGGTGAAAGCCTGGCTGGTGAGGTCATACCAGGTCTTGCCGGTGGCGGCGTCCTTGAAGTTGCGCAGTTCCTCGATGAAGATCGCATCGGCGCGGCGCAACAGGTCGGCGTATTCCTTTTTGACTTCGCCGAGGATGCGCACACCCAGGCCGGGGCCTGGGAAGGGGTGGCGGTAGACCATGTCGTGGGGCAGGCCCAGCGCGACGCCGAGTTCGCGGACTTCATCCTTGAACAGCTCGCGCAGCGGCTCCAGCAGCTTCAGGCCCAACTGTTCGGGCAGGCCGCCCACGTTGTGGTGGCTCTTGATGGTGACGGCTTTTTTGCTCTTGGCGCCGCCGGACTCAATGACGTCGGGGTAGATCGTGCCCTGGGCCAGCCATTTGGCGCCTTTGTGGCCACCGTCGCCGGCCTTGAGGCGGGCGGCTTCGGCCTTGAACACCTCGACAAACTCGCGGCCGATGATCTTGCGCTTGGCCTCGGGCTCGCTCACACCGGCCAGGTGGCCGAGGAACTGGTCGCTGGCATCGACGCGGATCACTTTGGCATGCAGCTTGCCGACAAACATGTCCATCACCATGTCGCCTTCGTTGAGGCGCAGCAGGCCGTGGTCGACGAAGACGCAGGTCAGCTGGTCACCGATGGCACGGTGGATCAGGGCGGCGGCCACCGATGAATCGACGCCGCCCGACAGGCCCAGGATGACCTCTTCGTCGCCGACCTGCTGGCGGATTTTTTCGACGGCTTCGCTGATGTAGTCGCCCATGACCCAGTCCTGGCGCGTGCCGCAGATCTCGAGCACAAAGCGCTTGAGGATGGCGTTGCCCTGCTTTGTATGCGTGACCTCGGGGTGGAACTGCACCGCGTAGAAGCGGCGCTCTTCGTCGGCCATGCCGGCGATGGGGCAGGAATCGGTGGATGCCATGAGCTTAAAGCCGGGCGGCATTTCGGTGACCTTGTCACCGTGGCTCATCCAGACGTCGAGCATGCCCTGGCCTTCGGGCGTGGTGTAGTCGGCGATGTCTTTCAGCAGCGCGGTGTGGCCGCGGGCGCGCACGTCGGCGGAACCGAACTCGCGCTTGTGGCCGCCTTCGACCTTGCCGCCCAGCTGGTGCGCCATGGCCTGCATGCCGTAACAGATGCCCAGCACCGGCAGGCCCAGCTCAAAGACGGCTTGCGGCGCCTTGTCGGTGGTTTCCTCGTAGATGCTGGCATGGCTGCCGGAGAGGATCACGCCCTTGAGCGTGCCGTCCTTGGCGTACTCGCGAACCCATTCGTCGCTGACGTCGCAGGGATGGACTTCGCAAAATACGTGGGCGTCGCGCACGCGGCGCGCGATCAGCTGGGTGACCTGTGAGCCGAAATCGAGGATGAGGATTTTCTGGTGTTGCATGAGGGGCTTCTTCAAGGCAAAAAAAGAAAGGGCGTCTTTCAAGACGCCCTGGCCGGCTAGGTCACATTCAATCAGCGCGGTAGTTCGGCGCTTCTTTGGTGATCTGCACGTCGTGCACGTGGCTTTCGCGGATGCCGGCCGATGTGATTTCGACGAACTCGGCCTTGTCGCGCATGTCCTCGATGGTGGGGCAACCGCAGTAGCCCATGCTGGCCCGCAGGCCGCCGGCCATCTGGAACACGATGGCAACCATGGAGCCCTTGTAAGGTACCCGGCCTTCGATGCCTTCGGGCACCAGCTTGTCGGCGTTCGGGTTGCCGGTGCTCGATTCCTGGAAGTAGCGGTCGGCGCTGCCCTGCTGCATGGCGCCTATGCTGCCCATGCCGCGGTAGCTCTTGTAGCTGCGTCCCTGGAACAGGATGACCTCGCCTGGCGCTTCTTCGGTGCCGGCAAACATGCCGCCCATCATCACCGTGTTGGCGCCCGCCGCGATGGCCTTGGCGATGTCGCCGCTGTAACGGATGCCGCCGTCGCCGATCAGCGGGACGCCGGTGCCGCGCAGCGCGGTGGCGACGTTGTCGATGGCCATGATCTGCGGCACGCCGACGCCTGCGACGATGCGGGTGGTGCAGATGCTGCCGGGGCCTATGCCGACCTTGACGCCGTCTGCACCGGCTTCCACCAGCGCCAGCGCGGCCGCGCCCGTGGCGATGTTGCCGCCGATGACGTCGACCTGCGGGTAGTTTTGCTTGACCCAGCGCACCCGGTCGAGCACGCCTTTGCTGTGGCCGTGGGCGGTATCGACGACGATGGCATCGACGCCGGCTTTCACCAGGGCTTCGACGCGCTCTTCGGTGCCCTCACCCACCCCGACGGCGGCGCCCACGCGCAGCTGGCCGTGCGAGTCGCGTGCGGCATTCGGGAAGGTGGTCTGTTTGGTGATGTCCTTGACGGTAATCAGGCCCTTGAGCTCGAAGTTGTCATTGACCAGCAACACGCGCTCGAGGCGGTGCTTGTTCAGCAGCGCCTTGGCGTCGGACAGCGAGGCGGTTTCGGAGATGGTGATGAGGCGCTCGCGCGGCGTCATGATGGTGCTGACCGGCACGTCCATGCGCGATTCGAAGCGCATGTCGCGCCCCGTGACGATGCCGACGACACGGCCGCCGTCGATGACCGGGAAGCCGGAGATGCCGAGCTGCTCGCTCAGGGCCATGACTTGGCGAACGGTATGGGTGGGGGTGATGACGACCGGGTCGCGCAGCACGCCGCTTTCGTAGCGCTTGACCTTGGCGACTTCAGCGGCCTGCTGCTGGGCCGTGAGGTTTTTGTGAACGATGCCTATGCCGCCTTCCTGGGCGATGGCGATGGCCAGCCGGGCTTCGGTGACCGTGTCCATGGCCGCTGACACGAGCGGCAGGTTCAGGCGGATGTTTCGGGAGAATTGGGTGGAAAGTGAAGTGTCCTTGGGCAGGACCTGGGAGAACGCTGGCACCAACAATACGTCGTCGAAGGTGAGCGCTTTGCCGAGTAGGCGCATAGGGATGGCTCCAAAAACACGATTGTACCCTTGTCGCAAAGACCCGTCGGTACTAACCCCTAGCCACGTTCCGGTGCGGTTTGGCTGCCGTTGCGCCCAGGTTGTAAAAAGGCAGCTTTGCCGGCGCTTTGCTTCCGAATAGGCCGAAAACCGCGCCACACAGCGCTACACTGGCGAAATGGACCTCAAACTCGTCTCAAGAACACTCATACTGGCCATCGCCGGCAGCGCTTTTTCAGTCACCGCTTTGGCGCAATGGCAATGGATAGACAAAGACGGCCGCAAGGTCTACAGCGACCGCTCGCCGCCGGCCGACATTCCCGAAAAAAACATCTTGAAGATGCCACGCGGAGCCAAGGGAAAATCCGTTGTGGTGACGCCCATTGACGACCCGGCCGCCGCTCCCGCTGGGGCGGCCTCTGCAGCGGCGACCAAAACCGCCGCCAATGCCCCCAAGCTGACCGGCAAGGATGCGCAGCTCGAAGCCAAGAAAAAGCAGGCGGAAGACGAAGAAGCCGCGAAAAAGCAGGCTGAGCAGGAAAAAATCGCGAAAGCCAAGGCCGACAACTGCGAACGAGCTAAAAAAACGCTGGCAGGTCTGCAGTCAGGCCAGCGCGTCCCCATCACCAATGCCAAGGGCGAACGCGACTATATGGATGACAACGCCAGGGCTGCGGAAATCAAGCGGACTCAGGCCGTTGTGAGTGGCGACTGCAAATAGAAACAAGGGCTTGAGCCGCAGGCCCGCATCTCGCCTCTCCTCTCTTCTTCAATACCCGGCCTTGGCGCCGGCCCGGGTTTTGGCAAACAGCCCGGCGCTCTTGGCGCCCTGGCGGTTGAAGCGCTCGCGGCGCGCCACCTTGGGGTCTACACGCAGGCCTCTGTAAATTTCAATCCGGTCCTGGTCCCGCAGCACGTGTCCCGGCGTGGTTTTGCGGCCCCAGATGCCCAGGACCAGGCGGCCGGCCCGCAGTTCCGCAAATTCATCGAGCACCCCGCTGGCCGCCAGCGCCCGGGCCACCGTCGCACCGGCCGGGAGTTCCAGCGACCATTCGCGCACCTGCCGCGGCGCGGGTGAATAAACCAGGCTGATGGTGAGCGGCGCGCCGCCCTCAGGGCTCGCCATAGACGTCCGACGCTCTTTTGACAAACGCATCGACCAGGCTGCCCGCGATCTTGTCGAACACGGGGCCGACCAGCGCCGCCAGCGCGGCATTGTCGAAGTCATAACGCAGGCTGAACTCGACCTTGCAGGCCCTTTCGCTGCCTTTGCCCACCGGCGTGAAATCCCAGTGGCCGTCCAGTTTTGAAAACGGCCCATCGACCAGCTTCAGGCTGACCTTGCGGTCTTTTTCGTGGACATTGCGGGTGGTGAAACTTTGCGAGAGGCCGGCGATGGAGAGGCCCACTTTAGCCGTCATGCCGTGCGCGTTTTCCTCCAGCACCGAGGCCTGGTCGCACCACGGCAAAAACTCGGGATAGCGGGCCACGTCGGTGACCAGGGCGTACATCTCGGCGGCGCTGTACCAGATTAAAACGGACTTGTGAACGGTTTTCATACAATCGAGGGCTGGGCGCAATTGTATTGGCAGTGTACTTTCCGATTTTCGCCCCTATCTTTTATCCATGGCCACCAAAGAAGCATCCTCCTCCAAAAAAACGGCCGCAACGCCTTCCGCAAACCTTTCCCCCAAGGCCGCGGCAGCGGCCGTGCGCATTGCCGATAACAAAAAGGCGCTTTTCAACTATCACATCGAGGAGCGCTTCGAAGCAGGCATGGTGCTGGAAGGCTGGGAAGTGAAGTCCCTGCGCGAAGGCAAGGTGCAGCTCACCGACGGCTATGTGGTGGTGCGCGGCGGCGAGCTGTTCATCATCGGCTGCCAGATCAACCCGCTGGGCACGGCCTCCACCCACGTGCGGCCCGACTCGGTGCGGACCAAAAAACTGCTGATGCACAAGGAAGAGATCCGCAGGCTGATCGGCAAGGTCGAGCAAAAAGGTTTCACCCTGGTGCCGCTGAACATGCACTGGAAGGCCGGCAAGGTCAAATGCGAGATCGGCCTGGCCAAGGGCAAGGGTGAGCACGACAAGCGCGACACCATCAAGGACCGCGAAGGCAAGCGCGAGGTCGAGCGCGCGATGAAGTCCCGCAACCGCTGACCGCCGGCCCTTCGGGGCCCGTCATAAAAGAATTTCCGGTGCCATGGAATAAATCGCCCACCGCGGCTGTTTACTCCAGTGCAGGCTGCTTTTGCCTGATTTGCCTGAACACACCGGAGATTCCCATGAAACTGCTCCCCATTGCCCTGTTGACCGCCGGCCTGCTCGGCCTCTGCGCCTCCGCGAGCGCCCAAAGCCCGGCCAAGGCCGCCGACGGCGTGCTGGTCGGCCCTAACGGCATGACCTTGTACGTCTTTGACAAGGACACGGCCGACAAATCGGTCTGCAACGGCGGCTGCGCCACCAACTGGCCTCCGCTGATGGCCGCGGACACCGACAAGGCCGCCGGCGACTACACCATCATCACCCGTGACGATGGGAAAAAGCAGTGGGCCCTGAAAGGCAAGCCGCTGTATTACTGGGCCAAGGACAGCAAGCCGGGTGACAAGACCGGCGACAACGTGGGCACCGTCTGGCACGTCGTCAAGCCCTGACGCCGCACGCCTGCCGCACCTCCCGCTACGATGGCAGCAGGCTTTGCCTGACGCATGACCCACTTTCCGCTGACCGACCACATCCCCAGCCTGCGCCGCTATGCGCGCGCGCTGACGGGCGACGCCTGGGCGGCCGACGACCTGGTGCAGGACACGCTGGAGCGTGCCTGCTCCAGATGGCGGCTGTGGCTGGCGGGCAGCGACCTGCGTGCCTGGCTGTTCACGCTGATGCACAACATCTTCGTCAACCAGCTTCGCCGCTCCCTGCGGCAGGCGGCCGCGGGCGCCACGGTCAACGTCGAGGAGGTCGAGAACGAACTGGCGGCGCCGGAGGCGGGTACGGCCCAGTCGCTGGACCTGCAGCGCTGCCTGCTGCGCCTGCCGGAAGACCAGCGGGCCGTGCTGCTGCTGGTCAGCCTCGAAGACCTCAGCTACGAGGAGGTCTCAAAGATCACCGGCGTGCCGGTCGGGACGGTCATGTCCCGCCTGTCGCGCGCGCGCAGCCGCCTGCGCGACCTGATGGACGGCTCGGCATCGGCGGCCGCCGGCGCACCGGCCCAGCTCAGGCGCCTGAAGTAAAGGCAGGACCTCCATGGAAAAAACCAACGACACAACGCGCGCCCTCCACGGCGAACTCTTGCACGACCGGATCAACGCCTTGGTCGACGGCCGGCTGCCGCCCGCCCGGCAGGCTGAACTCGAAGCGCAACTGGACGAAGACGCCGCCGCCCACTCGATCCTGCAAGCCTGGAAAGCCCAGCGCGAGGCCCTGCGCGCCCTGCACCGCCCGCTGCTGGATGAAGCCATCCCCGACGCCTTGCTGGCTGCCGCGCGCCGCGGCCAGCAAGGCGGGCGACAGGTCGAGCAATGGCGGCGCTGGGGCGGCATGGCCGCGGCGGTAATCCTGGCCTTTGGCGTGGGCTGGCTGTCGCACGGGAAACTCGGCGGCCCCGCACCGCAACAGCTCGCCTCGGCGCGTTCGGCGCAATCCTTTGTGCACCAGGCTTCGCTGGCGCACGCCGTGTTTTCGCCCGAAGTCCGCCATCCCGTCGAAGTCACGGCCGCGCAACAGGACCACCTGGTCCAGTGGCTGTCCAAACGCGTGGGCCGGCCGCTGAAGGTGCCGTTGCTGGCGGCGGAAGGTTATGAGCTGGTCGGCGGCAGGCTGCTATCCGGTGACGGCGGGGCCCGCGCGCAGTTCATGTTCCAGAATACGGCCGGCTTGCGCCTGACTTTGTACCTGGGTGCCGTGGATCCGGGTTCACCTGCCGCATCGGTACCCAAGCCGCCGTCCGACGCTGCCCGGGAAACCGCCTTCCGCTACAGCGGCGACGGCCCGGTGCCCTCGTTTTACTGGGTGGACCAAGGCTTCGGCTACGCGCTGAGCGGCGCCGTGTCGCGTGACGAGTTGATGAAGCTGGCGCAACTGGTGTACCAGCAACTCTAAACCTCGATTTGCTTACTTCAGGCCGCGCAGGGGATGCGTTTCAGGCGTCCAGGGGCTGGCGAAAAAAGCATCCGCCATGCCGGGCTTGACGTCTTCGATGCGGGCCGGGTTCCACTGCGGCTTGTAGTCCTTGTCAATGGCCAGGGCCCGTATGCCCTCGACGGTCTCGCTGGCGGCGCCCGGGCGCAGGTGAAAGCAGTGATGCACCATGTCGCGCTCCATACGCAGGTCGTCGGCCAGGCTCATGCCGCGGGCGCGGCGGATCTGCTCCAGCGTGACGTGCAACATCAACGGCGAGCGTTTGCGCAAGGTGGCGGCGGTTTTGGCCGCCCATGGATCCGGCGAGGCTTCCAGCGCATCGACGATGTGTTTGACACGCAGCAGCGAAAAATAGCCGTCGATCCTGCTGTCGGCCTTCACTGGCTGGGTGTGGCCTGCCGTCCACTGCGCCGCGATCCACGCCTCGGCGGCGGCGGCTGAACCGAAGGCCTGGGCGCCCAGGGCCTCCCACAGAGCCGGCAGGCGGGCTGCGTCGACCTTGATGTCGGCCAGGCCGTAGGCCATCGCCTCGTCCGCGCCGATCACGTCGCCCGTCAGCGCCAGGTATTCGCCGGCATGGCCGGGGCAACGCCCCAGGAAATAACCGCCGCCGACGTCGGGGAACAGGCCGATGTTGGTCTCGGGCATGGCCATCTTGGTGTGCTCGGTAACGATGCGCACCCGCGCACCCTGGCTGATTCCCATGCCGCCGCCCATGACCACGCCGTCCATAAAGGCGATGTAGGGCTTGGGGTAGGTGTGGATGAGGTGGTTGAGGGCGTATTCCTCGGTGAAGAAGTCTTCCAGCGCGGAATCGCCAGCGAACACCGCATGGTGGAAAAAGCGGATGTCGCCGCCGGCGCAAAAACCGCCGAACAGGCTCTCCGGCGTGCCGGGCTGGCCTTTTTTGTTGGTGCCGCGTATGGCCACCACATGGATCGCCGGGTCGTCGCGCCAGGCCAGCAGGGCGGCGGACAACTCGCGGATCATGGGGAGCGACAGCGCGTTGAGGGCTTTGGGCCGGTTCAGCGTGATCAGCCCGGCATTACCGCGCCGCTCAAGCAGGACCTCAGCCCTGGTTTCCGTATTCGTATTCATATCGCTCATGCCCGCTGCCTCCATCCAACCAGTTCATTGACCACCAGCGCGCCTATCACCAGGGCGCCGCCTGTCAGCACACTCGCGCCGGGCACCTCGCCCGCGCCGAACCAGGCCAGCAAGATCCCGAAAATCACTTCCAGCAGCGCCAGCAAGGCGACTTCCGGCGCCTTGAGCACGCCGGCGCACATCACCGACAACACACAAGGAATGGCCAGCTGCACCAGGCCCAGCAATGCCAGCAAGCCGATGTCATGCGCCGTGGCGGAGAAAGGCAGCGACAGCGGCAAGGTGGCCAGCGTCGAGATCACCGCACCCAGCAGCACCGCGGGCACCAGGTCGACATTCTTGCCGTGGGCGCGGCTGTGCTGCACCACCGTCCAGTTGCTGGCGCTGGCCAGCGGCACCATCAGGGCCACCAGGGTGCCGCCGATGTGGCTGGAAAGGTCCATCTGTCCGCCGTACATCCAGGCAATGCCGGCGCCGGCCATGGCAATGGCCAGCCAGGTCCGCGCGGGAATGCTGTGGCCGATGAAGGCGCGGGCCAGCAAGGCCGTGAGGAAGGGGCTGAGCGCCATGGTCACCAGCACATTGGCCACGGTGGTCATCGTGAGCGCGACCATGAAGGCCGTGAACATCACGCTCCAGCAGACGCCCGACAGCCAGAAGGCCGAGCCGCCGTTGCGTATCTTGGTGAACACCGCCCTGCCCTGGAAAAACGGCAGGATGACCAGCAGCGACACCACCGTGAAAAAGCTGCGCCAGAAGGTGACTTCAAAGCTGCGGGCTGACTCCAGGTGGCGTGTCACAACGCCGGCGATCGACCACATCATGGTCACGAGGATCATCAGGAAAACGGCGCGGGAATGCGTGAGTTTCATGGGATGGGCAATCAATTCAGGCTGTTGTGCAGACATAAAAGCAAAGGCCGCTGAAGCTTGCGCGCAGCGGCCTTTGACAATCTCCTGCCGCATCATGCGGCCGGAGTGGCCTTATCTCAAGAACGGCCAGCGCGTTTACGGTCGCTTTCTTTCAGGTGGCGCTTGCGCAGGCGGATGGACTTGGGCGTGATTTCGACCAGTTCGTCGTCCTCGATGAATTCCACGCCGTATTCCAGCGTGCATTCAATCGGCGGCGTGATCTTGATCGCGTCTTCCTTGCCGCTAACGCGGAAGTTGGTCAGCTGCTTGGTGCGCGTGGCGTTGACCACCAGGTCGTTGTCGCGGCTGTGGATACCGACGATCATGCCTTCGTACACCGGGTCGTTGGCGCGCACGAACATGCGGCCGCGGTCGTCCAGCTTGCCCAGGGCGTAGGTGAAAATTTCACCGTCGTCCATGGAGATCAGCACGCCGTTCTTGCGGCCGCCGATCTCGCCCTTGTGCGCTTCGTAGCTGTCGAAGATGTTGGAGATCAGGCCGGAACCGCGCGTCAGGTTCAGGAATTCGTTGGTGAAGCCGATCAGGCCGCGCGCCGGGATGCGGTACTCGAGGCGCACACGGCCGCGGCCGTCCGGCTCCATGTTCACCAGCTCGCCCTTGCGCTCGCCCAGTGCCTGCATCACACCGCCCTGGTGCTGGTCTTCGATGTCCGCGGTGACCAGCTCGATAGGTTCGTGCTTTTCACCGTTGACCTCCTTGAACACCACGCGCGGCTTGGAGACGGCCAGTTCATAGCCTTCGCGGCGCATGTTTTCCAGCAGGATGGTCAGGTGCAGTTCGCCGCGGCCCATGACTTCAAAAATACCTTCTTCGTCGGTTTCCTTGACGCGCAGGGCGACGTTGTGCTGCAGCTCTTTCTGCAGGCGGTCCCAGATCTGGCGGCTGGTGACGAACTTGCCTTCACGGCCGGCCAGCGGGCTGGTGTTGACGCAGAAGTTCATGGTCAGCGTCGGCTCGTCCACTTTGAGCATGGGCAGCGGTGCCGGGTTGGTCGGGTCGGTGATGGTCACGCCGATGCCGATGTCGGTAATGCCGTTGATCAGCACGATCTCGCCGGGGCCGGCTTCGGTGGCCTGCACGCGCTCCAGGCCCTGGAAAGTCAGGACCTGGTTGACGCGGCCTTTGACGGCCTTGCCGTCCGGGCCTTCCATGACCACGACGTCCATCATGGGCTTGATGGTGCCCTGGCTGATGCGGCCCACGCCGATGCGGCCCACGAAGGTCGAGAAGTCAAGCGCGGAGATCTGCAGTTGCAGCGGTGCCGCCGGGTCGCCGTTCTGGGACGGGACGTGCTTGAGGATGGTATTGAACAGGGCCGACATGTCGGGACCCCACTGTTCGTTGGGAGGACCTTCCTCGAGCGAAGACCAGCCGTTGATGCCGGAGGCATAGACCACCGGGAAGTCGAGCTGTTCGTCGGTCGCGCCCAGTTTGTCGAACAGGTCGAAGGCGGCGTTGACCACCTTGTCGGGATTGGCGCCCGGCTTGTCGACCTTGTTGACCACCACGATGGGCTTCAAGCCCAGGGCCAGCGCTTTCTTGGTCACGAAGCGCGTCTGGGGCATGGGGCCTTCCTGCGCGTCGATCAGCAGCACCACGCCGTCGACCATGGACAGCGCGCGCTCCACTTCACCGCCGAAGTCGGCGTGGCCCGGGGTGTCGACGATGTTGATGTGCGTGCCTTCCCAGGTCACGGCGCAGTTCTTGGCCAGGATGGTGATGCCGCGTTCTTTTTCGATGGCGTTGTTGTCCATCACGGTGTCGACCACTTTTTCGTGCTCGGCGAAGGTGCCGGACTGGCGCAGCAACTGGTCGACCATGGTGGTTTTGCCATGGTCAACGTGGGCGATGATGGCGATATTGCGGATCTGTTTGTGGCTCATGGTTGGCTTTCTGGGAACTTTAAAACGTCAAAACTGGCAAAAAAACTGTTAGTGATGGACAAGGGCCGCCGCACCCGTGGGCGCGGCATGGCCGGAACTCTGTGCGGCCGCCAGGATGTCCTGGATCTCGACCGGGCTCAGCAGGCGCTGCGGAATCAGTTCGTCGGCCGTGATGTGGGCCGAACCCAGGAAGGCCGGCACCTCGCCGCCCTGCCCCGGACCGTAGACCTGTACCAGCGGCGCATCGGCGCCCCACTGGCCGGGCGCGCCCCGACGGCGCAGGCCGCTTAAAAACCGCCCTGCATTGTCGGCGTCCAATGTGACAGACGGGTACGCCGCCACCAGGGTCTGCGGCGGCAGCAGGCAGGCTTCGCGCTCGGGCTCGGTCATGGCTTCCAGGGCCGGCAAGCTGACGCACTGCTGGGTGGTGTAGCCGCCGGTCTCCAGCCGCCTGAGCGAACCCAGGTGCGCGCCGCAACCTATGGCCTCGCCGATGTCTTCGCCCAGCGTGCGGATGTAGGTGCCCTTGCTGCAGCTCACCGTGATCTTGATGGCAGCCGGCGCGCGCGCGTCGTGGACCACGGCCATTTCCAGCGCGAAGATGGTGATGTGGCGGGCCTCCCGCTCGACTTCCTGGCCCTTGCGGGCATATTCGTACAGCGCCTTGCCGTCTTTCTTGAGCGCCGAGTACATGGGCGGCACCTGCGCCAGCGGGCCGGTGAAACGCGCCGTCAGGTCTTGCAGCAGGGCCGGCGTGATCTCCGGCACGGGCCGGGTTTCAATCACGTCGCCCTCGGCATCGGCGGTGCTGGTTTTGGTGCCCAGCAGCAGCACGGCTTCATAGGTCTTGTTGGCGTCGAGCTGGATCTGGCTGAATTTGGTGGCCGCGCCAAAACACAACGGCAGTACGCCGGTGGCCAGCGGGTCCAGCGTGCCGGTGTGGCCGGCCTTGTCGGCGCGCAGCAGCCATTTGGCCTTCTGCAAGGCCTGGTTGCTCGACAGGCCCAGCGGCTTGTCGAGCAGCAGCACGCCGTGCACGGGACGTCGCTGGATTTTCTGGCGATGAGAAGAAGTTTGCGTCATAAATTCCGACAGGTTCAGCGCACGGGACAAACCGGGCGCTTCGTTGGCGCCGTTGTCCCTGAACCTGTCATCAAGGGGAACGGCGCGAACTCAGTCGTCTTGGGCGCGGGAGGAGACCGCCTTGGCAATCAAGGCGTTCATGTCGGCCGCGCGTTCGGTCGTGCGGTCGAAATGGAAATGCAGGGTCGGCACGGTGTGCGTCATCAAGCGCTTGAACAGGCCGTTGCGCAGGAAGCCCGCGGCCTGGTTGAGCGCTTCCTCGCACTCTTTTGGGTCGCCGACGAGCACGCTGAAAAACACCTTGGCATGCGCGTAATCGGCTGTCACTTCGACTGCCTGGACGGTCACCATCCCGACCCGCGGGTCTTTGAGTTCGCGCGCGATCAGCTCCGTCAGATCGCGCTGGATCTGGTCGGCAACGCGAAAACCGCGGTTGGGGGTGGTGGATTTCTTGCGCATGTCAAAAAGTGTTGAGGCCTTTGGCGTGAAGCCCGGCAGCCTGGTGGGCTGCGGGCGGATTCACGTGGTTCAGGCTTCCAGCGTTCTGGCCACTTCCCTGATTTCAAAGAACTCCAGGATGTCGCCAACCTGGATGTCGTTGTAGTTCTTGATGTTCAAGCCGCACTCGAAGCCTTCCTTGACTTCCTTGGCATCGTCCTTGAAACGCTTGAGCGAGTCGAGTTCACCCGTGAAGATGACCACGTTTTCGCGCAGGAGGCGCAGGCGCGCCGTGCGGCGAACCACACCGGCGGTGACCATACAGCCGGCGATCGAACCGATCTTGCTGACCTTGAACACCTGGCGAATCTCGGCATTGCCGATGACTTCTTCCTTCTTGTCCGGCGTCAGCATGCCCGACATCGCGGCGCGCAGTTCGTCCACAGCGTCATAAATGATGTTGTAGTAACGAATGTCCACGCCGTTGTTTTCGGCCTGCTTGCGGGCCTGGGCATCGGCGCGGGTGTTGAACCCGATCACCACTGCCTTGGAGGCGATGGCCAGATTGACGTCCGACTCGGAAATGCCACCGACACCGGAGTACACCAGCTGGACCTTGACCTCGTCGGTCGAGAGCTTGAGCAGCGACTGGGACAGCGCTTCCTGCGAGCCCTGCACATCGGCCTTGATAATGATAGGCAGCATCTTGACTTCGCCGGCGCCGATGTCGGAGAACATGTTCTCCAGCTTGGCGGCCTGCTGCTTGGCCAGCTTGGTGTTGCGGAACTTGCCGGCACGGTAGGTGGAGATTTCACGGGCACGGCGCTCGTCGAGCATGACCATGAATTCATCGCCGGCCTGCGGCACTTCCGTCAGACCCTGGATTTCCACCGGGATCGACGGGCCTGCCGTTTTGATCGGCTTGCCGTTTTCATCCAGCATGGCGCGCACGCGGCCATAGGTCGAACCGGCCAGCACCACGTCGCCGGCCTTCAGTGTGCCGGCCTGGATCAGCACGGTCGCGACCGGGCCGCGGCCCTTGTCGAGGCGGGCTTCAATCACCAGACCCTTGGCCAGCGCGTCGACAGGCGCCTTCAGTTCAAGCACTTCGGCCTGCAGCAGCACCTGCTCGAGCAAGGCGTCGACACCGGCGCCGGTATGGGCCGAGACGCCGACAAAAGGAACGTCGCCGCCGAACTCTTCGGGAATCACCTCTTCGGTGACCAGTTCGCCCTTGACGCGTTCCAGGTTGATGCCCGGCTTGTCGATCTTGTTGATCGCCACAACGATGGGAACGCCGGCAGCCTTGGCATGCTTGATGGCTTCCTTGGTCTGCGGCATGACGCCGTCGTCGGCCGCGACCACCAGGATCACGATGTCGGTCGCCTGGGCGCCGCGGGCACGCATGGCGGTGAACGCCTCGTGGCCCGGGGTATCCAGGAAGGACACCATGCCGCGCGGGGTTTCCACGTGGTAGGCGCCGATGTGCTGGGTGATGCCGCCGGCTTCGCCGGAGGCAACCTTGGCGCGGCGGATGTAGTCGAGCAGCGAGGTCTTGCCATGGTCGACGTGGCCCATGACGGTCACGACAGGCGCGCGCGGCAGCAACTCGGCCTGCTGGCCTTGCACATCTTCGTCGGCAAAGGCTTCCGGATCGTCCAGCGAAGCCGTCACCGCCTTGTGGCCCATTTCTTCCACCACGATCATGGCGGTATCCTGGTCCAGCGGCTGGTTGATGGTGACCATCTGGCCAAGCTTCATCAGGTGCTTGATCACCTCGGACGACTTGACGCTCATCTTGTGGGCGAGTTCGGCCACGGTGATGGTTTCAGGCACATGCACTTCGATGACCTTGAACTCGGTCGGCGCCACAAAGGTGGACTCGGGACGTGCCTCGCGGTCGTTGCCGCGGCGGCCGCGCGGGCCGCTGCGGAAATTGCCGCGTCCGGGCACGACAGGTGCGCCACGGCTCGGGATGCCCTTCTTCTTGGCGGCGTCGTCCTTCCAGGTCGAAGACAGGTTCTCCGACTTGACTTCCTTCTTGCCGGCGGCGCCCGGTGCGCCCGCGGCTGCGGGAGCGCCCGGCTTGGCGGCTGCGCCCGGCACGGCGGCCGGTTTGTGCAGCGTGCCCTTGATGGCCGCCTTGGGGTCGACGTGCGGCACCAGTACGCGCTTGGGTGCGGACATCATGGCGCGGATGCCAGCGGCTTCGGCTTCGGCCTTGCGGCGGCGTTCCTGCAGTTCCTGCGCCTTGGCGGCGTCAGCCTGGAATTCAGCGGTGGCCTTGGCTTTGGCCGTGGCCGCAGCTGCGGCGGCGTCGGCCGCCTTGGTGACCTGCTCGGCAGCAGCGGTTTCGGCGGCCTTGGCGGCGGCGGCGGTCGGTGCGGAGGCTTCCTTGGCGGCCTTGCCGGTCGCGGGCTTGGCTTTCTTCACGGCATCGGCGGCGGCAGCGGCTGCCTGGGCGGCCTGCTCGGCGGCCAGGCGTTCCTGTTCGCGCGCGGCGTCCTTCGCATCCTGCTCATCGCGCAGGCGGCGTTTTTCGGCGAGTTCCTGCTCCTGGCGGCGCAGCAGCTCGGCATGGCGGCTGGCTTCTTCCTCGCGGCGGATCAGTTCGGCGTCATCGATGACGGGGGCCGGCGGCGGCGCGGCCACCTCAGGCTGGACTTCTTCGGCGGGCAGGTCCGAGCCGTCGTCGCGTTTGACGAAGGTGCGTTTTTTGCGGACTTCCACCTGGATGGTGCGCGCCTTGCCGGTGGCATCGGCTTGCTTGATTTCGCTGGTGGACTTCTTCACCAGCGTGATTTTTTTGCGCTCGGCCGTGACAGTGCCATGGCTGGCCTGCAAATAGCCCAGGAGCTTTTGCTTGTCCGCCTCGGACAGGGGGTCGCTGGCTTGCGCCTTGGCGACGCCCGCGCTGGTCAATTGCTCGATCAGCGTGGCGGGAGATTTATTGAGTTCAGCTGCGAATTCAGCGACGGTAGTGGTACTGGACATATGTTTTTTTCCTGCAGGCCTTTCATGATCATTGCTCTTGGGCCGCTGCGGGTGCAGGGGTGTCAGCGGCAGCGGGCTCATCGGTAAACCAATGCGCGCGAGCGGTCATGATCAGGGCTTTGGCCTCGTCCGAAGACTGGCCGGTGATATCGGTGAGTTCGTCCACAGCCAGGTCGGCCAGGTCGTCGCGGGTGGTGATGCCCGCTTCGGTCAATTTGGCGATCAGCTCTGGCGTGAGGCCTTCGACGTCGCGCAGGTTCTGCGAAACGCCCTCGGCATTTTCTTCCTTGGCGATTTCCATCGTCAGGAGCGCGTCTTTGGCGCGCGTGCGCAGCTCATTGACGGTGTCTTCGTCGAAGGATTCGATCTCGAGCATTTCCTGCAGCGGAACATAGGCCACTTCTTCGAGGCTGGTGAAGCCTTCGGAGATCAGGATGTCGGCGATTTCCTCGTCCACGTCGAGCTTTTCCATGAAAAGCTTGCGGCTGGTGTCGGTCTCGCTCGCCTGCTTCTGGGCGGACTCGTCGGCCGTCATGATGTTGATCTTCCAGCCGGTCAGCTCGGCGGCAAGGCGCACGTTCTGGCCGCCGCGGCCGATCGAAATCGCCAGGTTTTCCTCATCAACGACAACGTCCATGGCATGGCGCTCTTCATCCACCACGATGGACGACACGTTGGCCGGGGCCAGCGCGCCAATGACGAACTGGGCCGGGTCTTCGCTCCACAGCACGATGTCGACACGTTCACCGGCGAGCTCGTTGGTCACGCCGTTGACGCGGGTGCCGCGCACGCCGACGCAGGTGCCGATGGGGTCGACGCGCTTGTCATGCGACAGCACGGCGATCTTGGCGCGCGAACCGGGGTCACGGGCGCAGGATTTGATCTCCAGCAGGCCTTGCTCGATTTCAGGCACTTCCTGGCGAAACAGCTCGATCATGTACTCGGGCGCGGTGCGCGAGAGGATGATGGGCGCGCCGCGCAGGGTCGTGTCCACTTCCATGATCATGGCGCGGACGCGGTCGCCGGAACGCAGGTTTTCCTTGGGGATCATGTCACCGCGGCGCAGGCGCCCTTCGACGCGGCCGGATTCGACGATGATGTCGCCCTTGTCCATGCGCTTGACGGTGCCGACGAAAATCTTGTCGCCGCGCGACATGAAGTCGTTGAGCAGCATTTCGCGCTCGGCGTCGCGGATTTTCTGCAGGATGACCTGTTTGGCCGCTTGCGCGCCGATGCGCCCGATAGGCAGGCTTTCAACCGGCTTTTCGATGTAGTCGCCTTCTTCGATGTCGGCGATTTCGTCGCGCGCGTCGCTCACCAACTCTTCGGCTTCGGGGTTCTGCAGGCCGGCTTCGTCGGGCACCACCAGCCAGCGGCGGAAGGTCTCGTAATTGCCGCTGTCACGGTCGACGGCCACGCGGATGTCCACTTCGCCCTCGTACACCTTTTTGGTGGCCGAGGCGAGCGCGAGCTCAACGGCGCCGAAAACGACGTCGCGTTCCACATTTTTTTCACGCGAGATGGCATCAACCAACATCAACAGTTCGCGATTCATTTCACAAGCCTGCCTTTCTTCATTTCTTGAAATTTAATTCTCTGTCGAGGGACCGGTACCGGGGGCTGATTTGGGTTTACGGCCCTTGAAGTCCACCACGGGCGCAAGGCGCGCCTGGTGAAGTTCGTCGAGCGTGAAACCCAGCGCCTGCAACGGTGCGGGAATCCTCTTCTTGCTGATCTTCTGGCCGGGTTTGGCGGCGGGCTCGTCACTCCAGACGATTTGCCAGCCAGCCTCGGCGCGCTCCAGCGTGCCGCGGAATTTCTTGCGGCTGGCCGCCACCGTCGAACCGGCGCTGGCGGCCACACCAATCGGCGCCTTCAGCGTGATGTCGACGAGTTCGCCGGCAAAACGCTCAAAATCCTTTTCGCTGCGCAGGGGCCTGTCGATGCCGGGGGAACTGACCTCCAGCCGGGCGTATTCGGCGCCCTCGACTTCCAGCACGAACTGCAGCTGGCGGGTGACTTTTTCGCAGTCTTCGGCATTGATGAACTGTTCGGCGCCCTGGACGTAAGGCATGTCGATCGTGACACGCAGCAAACCGCCGCCGGTGCGCTCGATCTCGACCAGCTCGTAGCCCAGTCCCGTCACAGTTTGCTCAATCGTCTCTTGCAATGCCATTCAGTCTCTAAAACCCGCTTTAAAAATCGATATTCAAAAACAAACGCCCAAAAAAAATGGGCGGTGAAAACCCGCCCATTTGGTCGTGAAGCTCTTATTGTAACGTGCTGCGCCCTTCGATGCAAACAATTTCCGTGCCTGAAACGAGCGCCGCTGCCGGAAACCCGCTCATGGCCTCCGGATCATCTTTTATTTGTTGAGTTCTGTATCGCACCGGCACGCCTTTGGGCCGCAGGTCGCGCATGGGGGAAAACAGTGGGAACTCAAAGATGGGCGCCCGCCTCCCGATTTTCAATGCCTGCTTAATTTTTCTGAAATTTCTTTTTAAATCATATGGATTTTTTAATTATTTAAAGTGATTTATCAAGTATTCAGGTCGCCGTCACAAGGACTCGTGTGTACGGATGGCGCGGTGAATCCAGCACCTCGCCGAGCGAACCGGATTCCAGCACGTCACCGTCCTTCATGACCATGACCTCATGTGCCATGGCGCGGATGACGTCGACGTCGTGCGTGATCAGCAAATAACTGAGGCCGCGTTCGCGTTGCAGCCTTTGCAGCAGGCCCAGCACCTGTTTCTGGATGGTCACGTCGAGCGCGCTGGTCGGCTCGTCCAGCACCAGCAGGCTGGGGTTGACGATGAGCGCCCGGGCAATCGCCAGGCGCTGGCGCTGCCCGCCCGAAAATTCGTGCGGGTAACGCTGCAGCAGGCCCGGAAACTGGGCCTCCGTCATGCCGACATCCGCCAGCGCCTGCAAGGCGCGCTCGCGCCGCCCAGCGTCGTGCAGGCCGGGTTCATGCACTCGCAGGCCCTCCTCCACAATGGCTTCGACGGTCATGCGCGGCGACAGCGAGGAAAACGGGTCCTGGAACACCACTTGCACCGCACGGCGCATGGCTTTGTTGCGCGCGGCCTCCTTGCTCCAGGCCTGGCCCACCGCCTGCAGTTGCCCCGAAAAAGGCAGCAGGCCCAGGCTGGCCAGCGCCAGGGTGGACTTGCCCGAGCCCGATTCGCCGATCACACCCAGCGTCCTGCCGGCCGGGATCTGGAAACTCGCGTCTTTCACCGCCACAAATTCGCCGCGCCGGAACCAGCCCCGGATGCCGGGAATGGGCACCTGGTAGGCCACACGCAGCCGCTCCGCCGTCATCGTGGCAGCGGCATCCGCCGCTGCGCCGGCAGCCGCCAGCCCGTCGCGCTGCGGCTTGCTGTCGATCAGCTTGCGGGTGTAAGGATGCTGGGGCCGGGCGAAGACCTCGGTGACGGCGCCCTGCTCCACAATGCGGCCGTTTTCCATCACAGCCACCCGGTCGGCGAACTTGCGCACCAGGTTGAGGTCGTGGGTGATCAGCAGCACGGCCATGCCGTTGCGCTGCTGCAACTCGCCCAGCAGGTCCAGGATCTGGCCGCGCAGGGTGACGTCCAGGGCCGTGGTGGGCTCGTCGGCCAGCAGCAGCCGGGGCTGGCAGGCCAGCGCCATCGCGATCATGGCCCGCTGCCGCTGTCCGCCCGAGAGCTGGTGCGGCAAAGCATTGGCGCGGCGCTCGGGCTCCGGAATCCCGGTATCGGCCAGCAAGGCGATCGCGCCCTGCATCGCTTCAGCCGGGGTCTGGCCTTTGTGGACCTGGAGCACTTCGGCAATCTGGTCCCCCACGCTGTAGAGCGGGTTGAGAGCCGTCATGGGCTCCTGGAAGATCATCGCGATGTCGCGGCCGCGAATCCCGCGCAAGGATGCCTCGGGCAGGGACAGCAAATCGACGGGCGCCTTGGGCGGCGCCCCGCTGGCTGTGCGGTCGGCCGCATCCACGCCGGTAAAGACGGCTTTTCCGCCGACTGCGGCGTTTTGCACCAGCCGCAGCAGGCTCAGCGCGGTCACCGTCTTGCCCGAGCCGGACTCGCCCACCAGCGCCAGTTTTTCGCCGGGTGCGATGGAGAAGTCGATGCCGTGGACCACGGGCTTGCCCGCAAACGATATCCGCAGGTTCTGGACGTCGAGCAGCGGTGTTGCCATCAGTCGGCCTTCCTGGGATCCATGGCGTCGCGCAGGGCGTCACCCATGAAGGTGAGCAACAGCAGCGTTATGACCAGCACCGCAAAAGTCGAAAGAGAAATCCACCAGGCGTCAATATTGTTCTTGCCCTGGGACAGCAGTTCGCCGAGCGAAGGCGTGCCGGGCGGCACACCCAGGCCGAGGAAATCGAGAGAGGTCAGCGCCAGGATTGCGCCGCTCATGCGAAACGGCAGAAAAGTCACCACCGGGGTCATGCTGTTGGGCAGGATGTGGCGCCACATGATCTGCCAAGTACCCACGCCAAGAGCCTTGGCCGCCCGCACGTAGTCCATCTGCCGGTTTCGCAGGAACTCCGCGCGCACGTAGTCGGCCAGGTCCATCCAGCCGAACACCGACAACAGGATCAGCAGCAGCGCGACGCTGGGCGCGAAGATGGCACTGAAGATGATGAGCAAATAGAGTGCGGGCATCGCGCTCCAGATCTCGATCAGGCGCTGCATCACCAGGTCGGTCTTACCCGCAAAATACCCCTGCACCGCACCCGCCAGGATGCCCAGCGCCGTGCCGGTCACGGTCAGCGCCAGTCCGAAGAGAACACTGACGCGAAATCCATAGATCAGTTGTGCCAGCAGGTCACGTCCCCGGTCATCGGTGCCGAACCAGTTATCCCGCGTGGGCGCGGCTGGACTGGGGGACTTGGCGAAGTAGTTCAGGGTCTTGGGGCCGTAAGGGTTGGGCGCATAGATCGCCCAGTTGCCGCCGGTGGTGATGCGGTCGCGGATGAATGGGTCCAGGTAATCGGCGGACGCGGGGAAATCACCGCCGAAGGTCTGCTCCGAGTAGTCCTTGACGATGGGGAAATAGATGGCGCCCTCGTAGCGCACGATCAGCGGCCGGTCGTTGGAGACGACTTCGGCGAACAGGCTGAGCACCACCATCGCACTGAAGATCACCAGACTCCAGAAACCCAGCGGGTTGCGGCGAAATCGCCGCCAGGCGCGACGGGCGGGGCTGACGTGGAGCGCCGCCGGACCGCCCCCAGAGGCAACACCCCCCGCGAGCGTGGAGGCGCCAGTGCTAGTCGAATTTGACACGAGGGTCCACCAGTACGTAAGAGAGGTCGCTGATCAGCTTGGTTAAAAGCCCTATCAACGTGAACAGATAAAGGGTTCCAAGCACCACGGGATAGTCGCGCCGGATCACACTCTCGTAGCTGAGCAAGCCCAGGCCATCCAGCGAAAACAGCGTTTCGATCAACAGTGACCCCGTGAAGAACGCCCCGATGAACGCGCCGGGAAATCCCGTGATGATGGGAATCAGCGCATTACGAAACACATGCTTCCAAAGCACGCGGTTTTCGGCCAGGCCCTTGGCGCGCGCGGTCAACACATATTGCTTGCGAATCTCCTCCAGGAACGAGTTCTTGGTCAGCATGGCCGTCACCGCGAAACTACCGAAAACCATGGCCGTCACCGGCAATGCGATGTGCCAGAGGTAGTCCACGATCTTCGCGCCCCAGTTGAGCTCGTCCCAGTTGGGCGACGTAAGCCCGCGCAACGGAAACCACTGCAACTGGCCGCCAAAGATCACCAGCAACACAACGCCCAGCACAAAGCCCGGAATGGCATAACCTACCAGGATCAGCAAGGTGGTGATCAGATCGAATTTGCTCCCCGCCCTCACCGCCTTGGCCACGCCCAAGGGCACGGCCACGCCGTAACTGATGAAAAAAGTCCACAGTCCCAGGCTGATAGACACCGGCAGCTTCTCGAGGATCAGCGTCCACACATCCTTGTTCTGGAAAAAGCTCTTGCCTAGATCGAAGCGCGCGAACTGGCCCAACATCTGCACCAGCCGCTCGTGGGCCGGTTTGTCGAAACCATACAGGGCCTTGATCGCCTCCAGCCGCTTGGGATCCACACCCTGGTTGCCACGGTAGCTGGAGCCACCCGACTCCACGCCGCCGAAGCCGCCTTTGGCATCCGACAGATACTGCTCCACCGGTCCGCCGGGCACGAACTGGACCACGGCAAAGGTAATCAGCAGAACGCCCAGCAAAGTGGGGATCATCAGCAGCAGGCGTTTGACGACGTAGGCGAGCATGTTGCTTATTTTCCTTGGGGTGCAGGTTTGGCCCACCAGGCCATCATCACCCAGTCTTCCGCCCCGGCATAGGGCGGCATCGGCGGTTTGAAGCCCAGCCGCCAGCCGTTGTAGGCGACGCGGTGAGACGTCAGCGTCCACTGGGGGATCAGGTAGTGGCTATGCATGACCACACGGTCCAGCGCTCGGCAGGCCGGGATCAGTTCGGCCTTGGTCCTGGCGCTGACCACCGCGGTGACCAACGCATCCACGGCCGGGCTCTTGACGCCGAAGTAATTGCCCGAACTTTCGGTGTCGGCCGCCTTGCTGCCGAAGATGTCGCTCAGCTGCTGGCCCGGATCGTGCGTGCCTGGGAAGTTAATGGTCGTAATGTCGAACTCGAATTTATCCAGCCGCTGCTGGTAGAGCGCGAAGTCAACCGGCGAGAAGCGCAGCGTGATGCCCAGCTTTTCCAGGTTGCGCATCCAGGGCGCAACCGTGCGCATGCCCGTGTCACGGCTGTCCAGGTAGTCGAGCACCATGGCCTCGCCCTTGGCATTGCGCAGCGCGCCATCGCGGTAGATCCAGCCGGCATCCTTGAGCAGGGCCTGCGCCTTACGCAGGTTGTTGCGCAGCGATTGACCTTCGCCGGTCGTTTCGGGCGGCTGGTACATGAGCCCGAAGACCGCGGCAGGCACTTTGGCGCGCAAGGGCTCCAGCAGGGCCAGCTCGTCCGGTGATGGCTGGCCGGTGGCGGCGCAGTCCGTGTTGCCGAACAGGTCTTTCACGCGCGGATAGCCGTTGTAGAACAACTGCCGGTTCATCCACTCGTAGTCCAGAGCCAGGTCCAGGGCTTCGCGCACACGTGGGTCGGAGAGCATGGGCTTGCGGCTGTTGAGCACATAGCTCTGGAACCCGGACGGCTGGCGGTGCTGGAATTCCTGCTTGACCAGTTCGCCCGAATCGAAGCGCTTGCCCGTTACACGGCGTGCCCAGTCGCCGGCCGAGTAAAAGCTCATCATGTCGAACTCAGCCGCCTTCAGGGCCTCCAACCGCGCTGTGCTGTCCTTGTAGATCTTCACGGTGATGCGATCGAAGTTGTAGCCGCCGCGCCGCACGTTCAAATCGCGGGCCCAGTAATTGGGATCGCGAACATAGGTGATGTCCTTGCCGAAACGCACCGGGCCTATTTTGTAAGGCCCGCTGCCGATGGGCACGTCCATCACAACGTCGTCGAAGCGCTTGGGCTTGCCGTTCACCATGCCCCATGCGCGGCTGAACACCGGCAGGCCGCCCACCGTCAGGGGCAGTTCGCGGTAAGGCTTCTTGAACCGGTAACGCACCGTGCGCGCGTCGATCACGTCGCAACCCGCCACGTCCTCCAGCGCGGTCTTGTAACCGGGCGACGTGTAAGGACCTATCAGCGTATCGTAGCTGTGCTTGACGTCTGCGGCCTCCACCGGCGCCCCGTTATGGAATTTCGCTTGCGGACGCAGACGGAACACCACGCTCAGCCGGTCGGGCGCTAGCTCCACATCCTCGGCCAGCAGGCCATAGCCTGCGGCGGTTTCGTCCATGGAGCCGGCCAGGAGCGAATCGAACATCAGCGTCGCCAGGTAGGCCGGCGCCGAGCCCTTGATCGTGAAGGGGTTGTATTTGTCGAAAGTCGAATAGCGCAGGTTGCTGACCAGGCGCAGTTCCCCGTCTTTGGGTGCGGCCGGATTGACGTAATCGAAATGGGCAAAGCCGGCGGGGTATTTAAGGTCACCCCAGAGGGCGTAGCCGTGCGCTGCCCACGATGGCAATGAAACTCCCAGCAGGACCCAGAGCAGCAAACTTCGCATGCGACAATTCTGCACTACTTGGGTCGGCAAATTTCCGGCGCGCATATCTCGCGCCCCTTGCCGGCCCACCCTCAGCACATTTACTGGAGCACCTGCATGGCGACACACACCGGATTCCTCACTGGCAAAAAACTGTTGATCACGGGCGTGCTGTCCAACCGCTCCATCGCCTACGGCATCGCCAAGGCCTGCCACGCGCAGGGCGCCGAACTGGCCTTCAGCTACGTGGGCGAGCGCTTCAAGGACCGCATCACGGAATTCGCCGCCGATTTCGACTCGAAACTGATTTTTGACTGCGACGTGGGCGACGACGCCCAGATCGCCAAGCTGTTCGCCGACCTGTCCCAGACCTGGCCGACCTTTGACGGTTTTGTGCACAGCATCGGTTATGCGCCGCGCGAGGCGATCGCCGGCGATTTCCTGGACGGCCTGTCGCGCGAGGGCTTCAAGATCGCCCACGACATCAGCGCCTACAGCTTTCCGGCCATGGCCAAGGCCGCCCTGCCTTACCTGAACAAAAAATCTGCCCTGCTCACGCTGACCTACCTGGGCGCGGTGCGCACCGTTCCCAACTACAACACCATGGGCCTGGCCAAGGCCAGCCTGGAAACCTCGGTCCGTTACCTGGCCGAGTCACTGGGCCCTAAGGGCATGCGCGTCAACGGCATCAGCGCCGGCCCCATCAAGACTTTGGCCGCCAGCGGCATCAAGGGCTTCGGCAAGATTTTGAGCGTGGTCGCCGAGGCTTCGCCTATCCGCCGCAACGTGACGATTGAGGACGTGGGCAACGTGGCGGCTTTCCTGCTGAGCGACCTGGCCGGCGGCGTGAGCGCAGAGATCACCTATGTCGATGGCGGCTTCAGCCACGTCGTGGGCGGCATCGCCGAGCCCGCCGAAGCGGCCTGAAGCTGGCCTGGCAGGTTGAGCCTGTTCAGGCTTGACGCCAGTAGTCGTAACTCCAGACGGATGCAAAACCCGCGCGCCGGTACAGCGCCAGCGCCGGGGCATTGACATCTTCGACCTGCAAAAACGCCCGTGTGATGCCGCGCTGCTCCGCCACCCCGGCGATCCCCGCCAGCACGCGCCCGGCCAGTCCCCTGCCCCTGCAAGCCTGGTCGGTGCGCATGCCGTGCACGCTGGACCAGCCATGGCTGAACGCGCCGGCGCCCGCGGCCACGGTTTTGCCGTTCTCGCGGACGCTGGCATAGACCGAACCGCGGGCGCGGCTCAAGGCCTTGACGCGGCTCGCGCCGTCCACCGGGTCAAAACCTTCGGCCAGGAACAGCGCCGCCCACGCGGCATCGGGCGCATCGGCAGTTTCGGCGGGCGCAGCCGCACTGGCCGCGCGCATGGCCTGGACAGTCGCCACCTGAACCAGCACCGGTTTCCCGGCCTGGTAGCCGCGCCGCAACAGTTCCTGCCGCAGGCCGTCGAAGCAGGCCTCATTGGCCAGGCGGAACACCGTGCGCAGGCCGCGCGCCCGATAACGCGCTTCGACCTGGTCGACCAGGCCCTCGTCGGCCGGTAGGTGGCGCAGCGGCACGGCGCTATGCGCCCGGCTGACGGTGCCGCTGTCAAAAGGCAGGAGCCAGCCCTGGAATTCCTCCACGGCTTCGGGAGACACCGCGGCCAAGGTGGCGCGCTCTATGGATTCGATATCGCTGGAGGTCATGGTTCCTCGGGGTGAAAAGTCCACGGGACAAAGCTCGCGAGCAGGCGGCTTCGAGTCTGCTGATTATTGGCTAGGAAGCCCGCCCGTTAAAGTGCTGGACGGGAATGGCGGCGAGGTCCAGGTCCTGCACGCAGCGCAGGTTGATGGCCGCCATGCGCTTGCCATCCGGGCCTGTGCCCTCGCCATAAGGGTGGATGCCGCAGGTGGGGCAAAACCGGTGGCGGATGAGGTGCTTGTTGAACAAATAGGTGCTGGCGTTCTCGTCGGGAGTCAGCAGGCGCAACTGCTCGTGCGGAACAAACCAGAGCAGCGATCCCTTGCGCGAGCACATGGAGCAATTGCAGGCCAGCGCGCCGGCGGGTTCGCCTTCAACCTCGAAGGCAATCCTTCCGCAATGGCAACTTCCTTGGTGAGTCATGTTTTGCATCCTTTTTTCTCAATAATCTGGAAGGGAACCACGCGCATGTGGCGCGCCCTCAACAGTTTGCTGAAGGGACGCTTGCAGCGTCCGGCACGGGACTATAGACTGTACATTCATACAGCTCAAAGTCAACAATACTATGGCGACTCAGCATCAATTCCGGATTCCCTCCTCTCGCGCTTCTGCCCCGGCGGCATTTTTCCGCCTGAAGGCGCTGCACCTGCTGCTGGTCCTCGCGGGCCTGCTGACGCCCGCCTTGCCCACCTCGGCCCTGGCTTTGGCGGCTGCCTCGCAGGCGCCGGAGTTGATGCTCGCCAAGGTCTATCGCCCAGGCACCTCCGTGCCCGACTACTGGGTCAGCGAAAAATACGACGGCGTGCGTGGCTACTGGGATGGCGAAAAGCTGCTGACCCGTGGCGGAGAACGCATCGCCGCGCCGGCCTGGTTCACGGCCGGCTGGCCCAAGGTTCCGCTTGACGGCGAACTGTGGGCTGGCCACGGCCAGTTTTCCCGGGCGGTGTCCACCGTGCGCCAGCAAAGCCCGGACGCGGCTGCCTGGCGGGCCATGCGTTTCATGGTGTTCGACCTGCCGGCGCAAGGCGGCCCGTTCAGCGAACGCATTCCCGCGCTGAATGGGGTGGTGAGCCGTATCGACCAGCCCTGGGTGCACGCCGTGGCGCAGTCCAAGGTGGCCAACCATGCGGCCCTGCAGGCGCTGTTGGCCACCACCGTCAAGCATGGCGGCGAAGGCCTGATGCTGCACCGGGGGGCGTCGTTTTACAAAGGCCAGCGCAGCGACGACCTGCTCAAGGCCAAGCCGCATGAAGACAACGAGGCCCGCGTGGTGGCGCACCTCCCCGGCCAGGGAAAATACGCGGGCATGGTGGGGGCGCTGCTGGTGGAAATTCCGGGTGCGGACGGCAAGACCGGCCAGCGTTTCAAGCTGGGCAGCGGCCTCAGCGACGAGTTGCGCCAGAACCCGCCGCCCGTGGGCAGCACCGTCACCTACCGTTTTCGCGGCCTGAACGATAGCGGCATTCCGCGCTTCGCGAGCTTTATGCGGGTGCGGGACGACGCCCTTTAAGCCGGGCAGGTGCGCACCCGGCTCCGGGCCTACCACCGGGTCTATTTCTTGACGCAGTCGGCGTAGTAGCGGGTCTTGCCTTTGGCATCGACCTCTTCGACGAGTCCATGGATGTCGGTCTCGAAACCCGGGCACTGGGCGTTGAATTCGCGCGAGAACTTCAGGTAGTCGACGATGCGCTTGTTGAAGACCTCGCCCGGGATCAGCAGCGGGATGCCCGGCGGGTACGGCGTGACCAGGCCCACGGTGATGCGGCCCTCCAGGTGGTCGATCTCGACCCGCTCCGTCGTGCGGTGGGCGATGTGGGAATAGGCGTCGCTGGGCTTCATGGCGGGCGCCAGGTCGCTCAGGTAGACCTCGGTCGTCAGCCGCGCGATGTCGTATTTGGCGTACAGCGTATGGATGTGCTGGCACAAGTCGGCCAGGCCCATGCGCTCATATTTGGGGTACTTCTGGCAGAACTCGGGCAGGATGCGCCACATCGGCTGGTTCTTGTCGTAGTCGTCCTTGAACTGCTGCAGCGCCGTCAGCAGCGTGTTCCAGCGGCCTTTGGTGATGCCGATAGTGAACATGATGAAGAAACTGTAGAGGCCGGTTTTCTCGACGATCACGCCATGCTCTGCCAGGAACTTGGTCACGATGCTGGCCGGGATGCCGGTCTTCGCGAACTTGCCGTTCAGGTCCAGGCCCGGCGTGACGATGGTGGACTTGATCGGGTCCAGCATGTTGAAGCCGGTGGCCATCTGGCCGAAACCGTGCCAGTTGTTGGCGCCGTTCTTCGCTGTCTTGGCGCTGCGCGACTCGCCCTTGATGATCCAGTCCTGCGACTCGCCTATGCCCTCTTCGACCAGCTTGTCCGGGCCCCAGACCTTGAACCACCAGTCGGTGCCGTATTCCTGATCGATCTTGCGCATGGCGCGGCGGAAATCCAGCGCCTCGGCAATGCTTTCCTCGACCAGCGCCGTGCCGCCGGGAGGCTCCATCATGGCGGCGGCCACGTCGCAGCTGGCAATGATGCTGTACTGCGGAGAGGTGGAGGTGTGCATCAGGTAGGCCTCGTTGAAGAGGTGCCTGTCGAGCTTGGTGTTCTGCGAGTCCTGCACCAGCACGTGGCTGGCCTGGCTGATGCCGGCCAGCAGCTTGTGGATGGACTGCGTGGCGTAGACCACGGCGTTTTTCGGCCGGATGCGGCTCTTGCCCATCGCGTGGTAACTGCCGTAGAACGGGTGGAAGGCCGCGTGCGGCAGCCAGGCCTCGTCAAAGTGCAGGTTGTCGACATAGCCGTCGAGCATGCCCTTGATGGTTTCGGTGTTGTAAAGCACGCCGTCGTAGGTCGACTGCGTCAGCGTCAGCACGCGCGGCTTCACGCTGTCGGCGTCGACGCCCTTGAGCAGCGGGTTGGCGCGTATCTTGGCCTTGATGGCCTCGGGGTCAAACTCGCTTTGCGGAATCGGGCCAATGATGCCGAAATGGTTGCGCGTTGGCTTCAAAAACACCGGGATCGCGCCCGTCATGATGATGGCGTGCAGGATGGACTTGTGGCAGTTGCGGTCGACCACCACGACATCGCCCGGCGCCACCGTGTGGTGCCAGACCATCTTGTTGCTGGTGGAGGTGCCGTTGGTCACGAAGAAGCAGTGGTCGGCGTTGAAGATGCGCGCGGCGTTGCGCTCGCTGGCGCCGATGGCGCCGTCGTGGTCCAGCAGCTGGCCAAGCTCTTCCACGGCGTTGCAGACGTCGGCGCGCAGCATGTTCTCGCCGAAGAACTGGTGGAACATCTGCCCGACGGGGCTTTTGAGGAAAGCGACGCCGCCCGAATGGCCGGGGCAGTGCCAGGAATAGGAGCCGTCCTCGGCGTAGTCGAGCAAGGCCTTGAAAAACGGCGGCTGCACGCCTTCCAGGTAGCTCTTGGCCTCCCGCAGGATGTGGCGCGCCACGAACTCGGGCGTGTCCTCGAACATGTGGATGAAGCCGTGCAGCTCACGCAGGATGTCGTTGGGGATGTGGCGCGAGGTCTTGGTCTCGCCATAGACATAGATCGGCACGTCCAGGTTCTTGCGGCGCACCTCTTCGATGAAGTTGCGCAGGTTCAGCACTGCGGGGTCGAGATCGGGCCCGGGCGAGAACTCTTCGTCGTCGATCGACAAAATAAAGGCGCTGGCCCGGCTTTGCTGCTGGGCGAACTGCGAGAGGTCGCCGTAGCTGGTGACGCCCAGTACCTCGAAGCCCTCGCTTTCAATGGCCTGCGCCAGCGCGCGGATACCCAGGCCGGAGGTATTTTCGGAACGAAAATCTTCGTCAATGATGACGATGGGAAAGCGGAATTTCATGACGGGGAGAGCAGTTCAAGGGCGCCCTGAACCTGTCGGAGGGCATGGGGAACGCTCAAAAGGCATAGACAGGTTGAGCCCGAGCGGTGATAGGAAGCTTTTTCCAAGCAGCGAAGTGTAAGGACATATTGTTGCGCTACGCTTGTCTTGGGGTCTAATTGCCCCAAAATGTAGCGGATGACCTACAAAAGGAGGATGCATGAGTGAATCGACGATCTGGTGGCTGCTGGCCGGCGTGGCCGTCGCGGTGGAACTGGCGACGGGAACGTTTTACCTGCTGATGGTGGCCGTAGGGCTGGCGGCCGCTGCCGTCGCCGCCCATCTGGGCGCATCGACGTCCGTGCAGCTGATCACCGCGGCCGTGGTGGGCTCGGCCACCGTTGGCATTGCCCATTTTGTCCGGGGCCGGAGCCCCGAAGCCCTGCCGCCCGGGACCAACCCGGACGTCAACATGGATGTCGGCGAGACCGTGCAGGTCGACAACTGGCAAGCTGACGGTACGGCACTGGTGCGCTACCGCGGCGCGCAATGGGCGGTCGTGCAGGCGGCCGGTGCAACGCCCTCCGCGGGTCCCCACCGTATCCGGGAAGTCATTGGCAGCAAACTGGTCGTAGAAAAAATCTGAGGGAATCAACATGTCATCTTATGTAGCACTTATCGTTTTCATCGTCGGGATGATCTTCGTCATCCGCGCCATCAAGGTCGTGCCCCAGCAGAATGCCTGGGTCAAGGAACGGCTGGGGAAATACGCCGGAACGCTGACGCCCGGCCTGAACTGGCTGATTCCCTTCGTGGACCGCGTCGCCTACAAGCACAGCCTCAAGGAAATCCCGCTCGACGTGCCCAGCCAGGTTTGCATCACGCGCGACAACACGCAACTGCAGGTCGACGGCATCCTGTATTTCCAGGTCACCGACCCGATGCGCGCCAGCTACGGCTCATCCAACTACATCGTGGCCGTCACCCAGCTGGCCCAGACCTCGCTGCGTTCCGTCATCGGCAAGCTGGAACTCGACAAGACCTTTGAGGAGCGCGACATCATCAACGCGCAGGTTGTGGCCGCCATTGACGAAGCGGCCCTGAACTGGGGCGTGAAGGTCCTGCGCTACGAAATCAAGGATTTGACGCCGCCCAAGGAAATCCTGCACGCCATGCAGTCGCAGATCACCGCCGAGCGCGAAAAACGCGCGCTGATCGCCGCCTCGGAAGGCCGGCGCCAGGAACAGATCAATATCGCCACCGGTGAACGCGAGGCCTTCATCGCCCGCTCCGAAGGCGAAAAACTGGCCGCCATCAACAACGCCCAGGGTGAAGCGGCCGCCATCATGGCCGTCGCCGACGCCAACGCCAAAGCCATCGAAATGGTGGCCGCCGCCATCCGCCAGCCCGGCGGCGAGCAGGCTGTCCAGCTCAAAGTGGCCCAGCAGGCGGTGGAGGCGTATTCCAAGGTGGCCAAGGACGCCAAGACCACCTTGATTGTGCCCAGCAACATGACGGAAGTCGGCTCCCTCATCAGCTCCGCCATGAAGATGGTGCAAGCCAACAAGGTGTAATACGGGTCTGCCGGGAAAACAGCTATGAGAAAGCCATGACCGCAAAAAACGTCCTGGGTACGGACCTCGTGCCCTGTTCCTACGACCCGCTCACAGGCTACTTTCGCGACGGCTGCTGCAACACGGACGCCTCGGACCTCGGCTCCCACCTGGTTTGCGTGCGGGTCACCGCCGGGTTCCTGGCGTTTTCCGCCCTGCACGGCAACGACCTGAGTACACCACGGCCTGCCCACCGCTTCGCCGGGCTCAAACCGGGCGACCGCTGGTGCCTGTGCGCCAACCGCTGGCGGGAAGCGCTGGAAGCCGGCTTTGCGCCGCCCGTCATCCTTGAGTCCACCCATAGCAAGGCGCTGGAATTCGTCACCCTGGCCCAGCTGGAGAAGCACCGCTTCCAGGGCGCGGTTCATTAGCGTGTGCATTTATGGCGCATTTCCCGGCCGGCAGGCCTGGGCGCTGCTATAATCAAAGGCTTCGCGGAAGGGTGGATGAGCGGTTTAAGTCACACGCCTGGAAAGCGTGCGTAGGGTTAAACCTACCGCGGGTTCGAATCCCGCCTCTTCCGCCAGTGAGTCAATGAAAACGGGGCCTTGCGCCCCGTTTTTCATTTTGGTCTTACATCGAGCTCTGACGCTCGCCAGTCCGGCTACTCCGGCTTTGTCTCCACGTCGGCTTCCACCATCTGCTTGATCTTCTCCACTTCGGATTGCATGTGCTGCAGGAATGCGGCAAAACCTTCGCGGCCCAGACGCTCAATGGCATCGTCGACTTCCTGCTGGCTGGTGGGGCGCGGATACGGCACGCCGTCTATTTCGCAGACCGAGGCAGCGGGATAGACAAAGCCCATCATGTAGGGGAGATTGGCCGCGGCTTCAGTGCCGAACATCCGCGTGAGCCGGCTTTCGTAGAGGATGTCGATGGGCTTGACCTTCAATTTACGCCCCAGAACATCGGTGAGGACCACGAGCTGTTCGGCAGCGGTTTCCGTGCTGCTGGGACCGGAAGGAATTCCCGGGGTTGCTTGCGTTTTAGCCATTTGACGTCTCCAAGAAAAAGGTTGATCCGCCGGGCCTCATCAATCGAAAGGGCCGCATGTGGCCCTGATCCACGGGTACCTCGCCGGATTGGTTTTGTGCATTCCAGGCAGGTCACTGTCATCCTTTATTCCTATCGGAAGCACAAAAACCCTGCCTGAATCCATTCTGGTTCGGTAAAAAGAATTCGTTTGCTCACATTGTCTTTTTGCGGGCAATGTTTCCACGATTCCTCGTTTCAGCCGTAGCCGGCAAGGCTTTCCGCTTTCTCGCTTCAGCAAAAAGCGGGCAAAAAAAAGCCACCTTGCGGTGGCTTTTTTTATCTGCGGTGAACGATCAGTTCAGGGCGGATTTCTTGCCGTCCTTGTAGACGTACAGGGTGATGGCGGGGTTCTTCAGTTCGCCGTTGGGTTCAAAAGCGATGGTGGTGGTCACGCCCTTGAAGTTGGTCTTGATCAGCTCAGGGGTGTAGACCTTTGGATCCCAGGAACCGGCGCGCTTCATGGCGTCAACCAGGACGAAGGTCGCGTCATAGGTGTACGGGCTGTAAACCTGGAACTGCTTCGGATACTTGGCTTCGTAACGCTTCATCCAGGCTTCACCGCCTGGCATTTTTGCCAGGGAAGCGCCGCCTTCAGCGCAGACCACATTGCTGATGGTCTTGGCGCCGGCTGCCAGCTTGGCCAGTTCGGCCGTGCAGATGCCGTCACCGCCGAAGTACTTGACGTTGCCCATGCCGAGCTGCTCCATCTGGCGCAGCATCGGGCCGCCTTGTGGGTCCATGCCGCCGAAGAAGATGGCATCGGGAGCCTTGGCCTTGACCGCGGTCAGGATGGCCATGAAATCGGTGGCTTTGTCGGTCGTGAACTGTTCGTCAACGACGGTCATGCCTTTTGCCAGGGCGGTCTTCTTGAACACTTCAGCAACGCCTTGGCCGTAAGCGGTACGGTCGTCGATGATGGCGACCTTCTTCAGCTTCAGTGCGTCAGCGGCATAGAAAGCCAGGCCGGCGCCCAGGGCGTTGTCGTTGGCGATGATGCGGTAGGTGGTTTTGTAGCCTGGCTTGGTCAGGTTGGGGTTGGTTGCAGCGCCCGTGACGTGGGGAATGCCGCAATCGTTGTAAACCTTGGAAGCAGGAATCGTCGTGCCGGAATTCAGGTGGCCGACCACGCCGGCGACTTTGGAGTCGCACAGTTTTTGTGCGGCTGCGGTGCCCTGTTTTGGATCAGCAGCGTCATCTTCAGCAACAATTTCAAACTTGACCTTCTTGCCGCCGATGACCACGTTTTGCGCGTTCAGGTCTTCGATGGCCATACGCACGCCGTTTTCATTGTCTTTGCCGTAATGGGCCTGCGAGCCGGACAGCGGTGCCACATGGCCGATTTTGACGACTGCGTCTTGGGCAGAAGCAAAACCCGCCACCGCAGCGAGGGCAGCCACTACTGTCAGTTTTAATTTCATTTGCATAAAAACACTCCGATTAGGAAATTACCGTTAAAGGTTGAGAACGAATTTTTTTACTCAACGGGGCCGAACATAACGCAATTTCCGGGCCCGCACCATAGCAACGTCCCTAGGTTAATTTCTGATAAGGGGGTTTACCCGGGGAGCAGATCGGCTTATGTGAGCGCGTGTTTCAGCAGCGCCCGCGATGATGCCGCAAGGGAAAAATTCGCGGATCCAAGCAGTCACCTGCGAGACCTATCCGCCGGCCCCCGGCGGCGTGCGTTCATTCGCGAAAGCCTGGCTGACGGACTGGCGGACGACGCCCTCGATTTCTTCGCGAAGGCGCGGCTCCAGGCTTTGCGTGTGTTCAAGAATCAGCTGGCCTACCACCTCGCGCAAACGCCGGTCCAGCATCAGGTCCACCCGCTGCAGCACGCGCTGCACCATCTGCTCCTGCAAGTCCGGCGAAGCCGCCAGTGAGGCCATGGGTGCGGCGGCGGATGCTACCGGGGGCGCTGCCGTTGCACCGGCCGGGCTCGGTGCCGGCAAGGGGGCCGCGACGGGCCGCACGACCTCCGTCAACGTGGGCACAAAGCGCGGCGGCGCGGGCGGTGGACGGTTCATGCACCCTCCCCGGCCGTGGCCAGGTCGTGCCGTTTCATCGCATAACCCCTGTCGGTGTAATGCTTCCAGCGGCTGCGCGCGGCGAGGCGGTCTTCGTCGCCCTGCGCCACCACTTCGATGAAACGCTCAAAGCGTTCGAACTCGGGCGGGATTCCCTGCCCCAGGTTGACCAGCACGCCATAATGCGGGCACGCTTGGAGCGATTCCGCCAGCACCACGGGCGATGCCGCCAGGGTGCTCTCGGCCGCTCCACCACGGCAGTGCGGCACGAACTCGGCCGGCGAAAAGCTCCACATCAGCTGGTCCAGCTCGGCCAGCATTGCCGGCTCACCCGTCACCACCACGCTGGCCCCGCTCAGGTAGGCCTTGCGCAGCAGCCGGCAGCTGTAGGCCAGCTTGTCCGGAACATTGAAGTGAAAAGCGATCTCGGTCATGCCCGTGTTCTGGCGGCGGCCTTGGGTTTTGCCGAAGCCTTGGGTTTAGCAGTTGCTTTGGGCCGGTTGGAAGCCACCTGGCCCAGCAGGTAATCGAGCAGCAGCGGCACGGGGCGGCCGGTGGCGCCCTTGGCGGCGCCGCCTTTCCAGGCGGTGCCGGCGATGTCCAGGTGCGCCCAGGGGAAACTAGACGCGAAGCGTTGCAGGAACTTGGCCGCGGTGATCGCACCGCCGGCCCGGCCGGCCACATTGGCGACGTCGGCAAAATTGGTCTTCAGGCCTTCGGCGTAATCGTCATCCAGCGGCATCCTCCAGCACAGGTCCATGGAGGATTCACCTGCTTGGGCCAGCGCCCCGGCCAAGGCATCGTCGGTGGAAAACATCCCGCTGCGCACGCCGCCGAGCGCGATCACGCAAGCGCCCGTGAGCGTGGCGATGTCGACCACGGCCCTGGGCTTGAAGCGCTCGGCGTAGGTCAAGGCGTCGCACAGCACCAGGCGTCCCTCGGCATCGGTGTTCAGGATCTCGATGGTCTGCCCGCTCATGCTGGTGACCACGTCGCCCGGCTTGATGGCGCGGCCGCCCGGCATGTTCTCGCAGGCCGGAATCAGGCCCACCACATTGAGGACAGGCTGCAGTTCAGCCAGCGCCCGGAAGGTGCCCAGGACGCTGGCGGCGCCGCACATGTCGAACTTCATCTCATCCATCTCGGCGGCAGGCTTGATGGAAATGCCGCCCGTGTCGAAGGTAATGCCTTTGCCGACCAGCACCACAGGCGCCACGGTCCTGGCCGCACCGTCGTAGCGCAGCACGATGAAACGCAGCGGCTCGGCCGTGCCCTGGGCCACGGCCATAAAGGAGCCCATGCCCAGTTTGGCGACCTCTTTAGGGCCCAGTACTTCGACCTTGATATTGCGCAACTTGCCCAGCTCCCTGGCGGCACCGGCCAGCAGGGTCGGCGTCGCATGGTTGGACGGCCGGTTGGCCCATTCCTTGGCGAATTCCAGGCCTTTGAGCAGGGCCACGCCTTTGTCCAGGCCGGCCTTGGCCGCTTTGGCGCTCGCGGCATCGCCCACGGCGATCAGCACGCGCTGCAGCCTGGAGGGGCTGGCCTTGGACTTGGTGGTGGTGTAAACGTAGGTTGCATCGCCACAGGCTGTCACGGCGGCGCGAACGGCCTCGGCCTGCAGCGCGTCCAGCAGGTCCAGGCACAGCACGATGCGCTGCGTGTTGCCGTTTTTCACGGCGCCCAGGGCTGCGGCGACGGCGGTGCGGATGTTTTTGGGGCTGGCATCCCCTACCCCGGCCAGCACCAGGCGCGTGGCGGCGATGCCGGGCGCGCGGTAGGCAGCCAGCAGCTTGCCCGGCTTGGCTTCGAAGTCCCCGGACTTGATGGCCAGCGCCGTCAGTGCCGACAGCGGATCGCTGCCGGCCCCCGTGTCCTGGGGCACGAGCACCAGCAGTGCGTCGGTTTTTTCGCTGCAAATACGGGCGCGGGTCAGAGTTTTGAGTTCAAAGTCCATAATTCAGGGTCTGGTGGATAAACCGAAGTGAAACAAAAATAAAACAAAGCAAAAGCAGATATTCAGTCAATGTTATTCCAATCTTCGATTCGCAAAGAGCTGGCACGCAGTTTCGGCGCCACGCTGGTGGTGCTGGTCACCATCGTGATGACCATCGTGCTGATCCGTACACTGGGCCAGGCCTCGCGCGGTTTCATCAATCCGCAGGACGTCATGCTCTTCATGGCCTACTCCGCGCTGGGCCGCCTGCCGACCATCCTCACACTGTCGCTTTTCATCGCCATGGTCAGCACCTTGTCGCGCATGTACCGCGACAGCGAAATGGTGGTGTGGTTTACCAGCGGCCAGGGGCTGGCCGGCTTTTTGCGGCCGCTGTTCCGCTTTGCCTGGCCGGTGCTGCTGGTGATCACGCTAATGGCGCTGTTCGTCTGGCCCTGGACCAACCAGCAGACCAAGGACATGCAAAGCCGCTACGAGCAGCGCGGCGACATCGACCGCATCGCCCCCGGCCAGTTCCAGGAGTCTTCCAGCGGCAACCGCGTGTTCTTCATCGACCGCGACCTGGCGGGCGCACGCTCCAGCAACAACGTATTCATCGCCGCCACTGAAAAAGGCAAAAGCTCCATCACCACCGCTCGGTCCGGCCGCATCGAGACCCTGAACGATGCCCAGTTCCTCATGCTGGAAAACGGGCAGCGCCTGGAAAACGTGATTGGCCAGCCGGCGCTCAAGATCAGCGACTTCGAGGAGTACGGCACCAAGACCGGCGACGCCAACCCGCTCAGCGAAAACGCGCCGGAAGCCAAGCTGCTGTCCACCCGCGACCTCGTCAAGGCGCCCAGCCGCGGCAACCTCAGCGAACTGGCCTGGCGCCTCGGGCTGGCGCTGGCGTCCATCAACTTCGTTGTGCTGGCCGTGGCCCTGGCCAGTGTGAACCCGCGCGGCGGGCGCAGTGGCAACATGATTTTTGTGCTCTTGACCTTCGTGGTCTACAACAACCTGGTCAACCTGGGGCAGAGCTGGATTTTTGTCGGCCTCATCAGCTTCAGCAACTTCCTGCTGGCCTTGCACGGCGGCGTGCTTTTGCTGGGCCTGGCCTGGCTTTCCAAGCGGCAGTTCAACTGGGTGCTCAGGCCCGCCCGGCCCCTCAGGCGCGCGCCCATGGCCGTGCGCAATACCGACAGCGAGTTGCCATGAAAACCATACGCCGCCTGATTTACGGAGAAGTGCTGGCCGCCATCGCCCTGGTGGCGCTAGGCTTCCTGGCCCTGTTCTTCTTTTTCGACCTGGTCGACGAACTCCAATACCTCGGCAAGAGCAACGGCATCAATGCCGGCGAGATCTACCAGATCCGCCATGCGCTGCTGTATGTGGGCCTGCTGGTGCCCAACCACCTTTACGAGCTGCTGCCCATTTCGGTGCTGATCGGCACGATCTTCGTCATGGCCCGGCTGGCCCAGAGCTCCGAATACACCATTTTGCGAACCAGCGGCCTGGGCCCCTGGCGCGCGCTGAAGCTGCTGCTGGCCCTGGGCGCCTTGTTTGTGGTGTTCAGCTTCGTGGTGGGCGACTACGTGGCGCCCGCCAGCGAGCGGGCCGCCCAGCTGCTCAAAGCGCGCTACCAGAGCAAGATCACCATAGGCCAGACCGGCGCCTGGCTCAAGGAAAAACAGGCCTACAACACCTACGTGGTCAACGTGAAGGCTCTCACCCCCGACAACGAAATGCAGGGCGTGCAGGTGTTCGAGTTCAACAACAAGGGACTGATCGTCTCGACCACTCAGGCGCCGCTGGCGAGCTTTGCCGCCGGCGATGCCTGGCAGCTGCAGCAGGCCACGCGCGCGGAATTCGAGGTCGGTAGCACGCCCGGCGCGACCAGCACGGCCAGGCCGCAGGAGAGCGCCAAGGTCCACCGCGCGGTGCTTGAAAGCTTCCGCTGGCCCACTGAAATCAGCGCCGAAATGGTGTCGGTGGCGCTGCTCAAACCCGAGCGCATGGGCACCATAGACCTCTTCAACTACGTGCGCCACCTGGACGCCAACGGCCAGACGGCCCAGCGCTATGAAATCGAATTCTGGAAAAAGGTGTTCTACCCGCTGAGCTGCCTGGTGATGGTGATCCTGGCCCTGCCCTTTGCCTACCTGCACTTCCGCTCCGGCGGCATCGCGGGCTATGTGTTTGCCGGGGTCATGATAGGCATCAGCTTCTTCCTGCTCAACAACGTGTTCGGCTACATCGGCAACCTGCGCAACTGGATGCCCTGGCTGGCGGCCGCCACGCCCGGCCTGCTTTACATGGCCGTTTCGCTGGGCGCTTTCGGCTGGCTGGTGCTACGGCGCTAGCGAATGCCCATGACGACGACCGCCACGCCATTGCGCGGCATCATCCTGCTGGCCCACGGCTCGCGCGACCCGCTCTGGCGCGCGCCCATCGAGGCCGTGGCCGCCCGGATACGCGCCGACGCGCCCGGCACGCCCGTGCTCTGCGCCTACCTCGAGCTTTGCGCGCCCACGCTGCCCGAAGCCGCCGCCGGACTGGCCGCCGCCGGCGTGCGTGCCATCCGGGTGTTTCCGATGTTTTTCGGCGTAGGCAAGCATGCCCGCGAGGACTTGCCGCTGCTGGTTGGACAGGTTCAGGCCAGCCATCCAGGCATCGCGGTGGAGCTGCTGCCGAGCGCCGGGGAGCACCCCGAACTGACGGCCTTGATGGCGGCGATCGCCTTGGCCTGAAGCCCGCCGGCCCTGCCGCCTTAGCGCAATACAGGCATAATAAAGTTAATAATTAGCCTGAATTCGCATATGAACCTTCACCAATTCCGATTCGTCCAGGAGGCCATCCGGCGCAACCTGAACCTCACCGAGACCGCCAAAGCGCTGCATACCTCGCAGCCGGGTGTGTCCAAGGCCATCATCGAACTGGAAGAAGAACTCGGCGTGGAAATCTTCGCGCGGCACGGCAAGCGCCTCAAGCGTGTCACCGAGCCCGGCGAGCATGTCCTCAAAAGCATAGAGCTCATCATGCGCGAGGTCGGCAACCTGCGCCGCATCGGCGAGCAGTTCTCGGCTCAGGACAGCGGCACGCTGTCCATCGCCACCACCCACACCCAGGCCCGCTACGTGTTGCCGCAACCGGTCGCCAAGCTGCGCGAAGCCTTCCCCAAGGTCAACGTCAGCCTGCATCAGGGCTCACCCGACCAGGTGGCGCGCATGGTGCTCGACGAAGTCGCCGAAATCGGCATTGCCACCGAGTCGCTGACGCAGTACGACGACCTCGTCACCCTGCCCTGCTACGAATGGCAGCACATGCTGGTGATCCCGGTGGACCATCCACTGGCCAAAAAAGAAAACATCACGCTGGAAGACCTGGCCGAAGAGCCGCTGATCACCTACCACCCGTCCTTCACCGGCCGCACCAAGATAGACCTGGCCTTCGCCGCCAAGCGCCTGCAGCCGCGCATCGCGCTGGAGGCCATAGACTCCGACGTGATCAAGACCTATGTACGCCTGGGCCTGGGCGTGGGCATCGTGGCCGAAATGGCCATCAAGGAAGACGGCACCAACAGCGACCTGGTCGCCATCCCGGCCGGCCCGCTGTTCGGCATCAACGTGGCCCGCGTCGCCTTCAAGCGCAGCGCCTACCTGCGCAATTTCGTCTACAAATTCGCCGAACTGCTCAGCGACAAGCTGGACCGCGCCCTGATCACCAAGGCCATGGCCGGCCGCGTGAATGATTACGAAATTTGATCCACCCCGAAGCGCATCCTGAAGCCATGACCACCACCCTCGAACGCACCCCCAAACTCGAAACCAAGCTGCCCGCCGTCGGCACCACCATTTTCACGGTCATGTCCACGCTGGCCGCCGAAAAAGGCGCGGTCAACCTGGGCCAGGGCTTTCCCGATTTTGAATGCGACCCGCAATTGGTCAATGCCGTCACCGGCGCCATGACCCAGGGCTTGAACCAGTACCCGCCCATGACGGGCGTGCCGGTGCTGCGCGAAGCCATCTCGGCCAAGGTGGCCAAACTTTACGGCCACCGCTACGACGCCAACAGCGAGATCACCATCACCGCCGGCGCGACCCAGGCCATCATCACCGTCATCCTGGCCGTGGTCCATCCCGGCGACGAAGTCATCGTACTGGAGCCCTGCTACGACAGCTATGTGCCCAACATCGAGCTGGCCGGCGGCAAGGTGGTTCGCGTGCCTTTGACACCCGGCACCTTCCGTCCCGACTTCGGCAAGATCGCCGCCGCCATCACGCCGCGCACGCGCGCCATCATCGTCAACTCGCCGCACAACCCGAGCGCCACGGTATGGAGCGAGGCCGACATGCTCGCGCTGCAGGACCTGCTGGCACCCACCGACGTGTTGCTGATCAGCGACGAAGTTTATGAACACATGGTGTTCGACGCGGCCCAGGGCCGCATCCACCAGAGCGCGGCGCGCTTTCCGGGCCTGGCCGCGCGCGCCTTCATCGTGAGCAGCTTCGGCAAGACTTACCACGTCACGGGCTGGAAGGTCGGCTATGTGGCCGCGCCCGCGCCCCTCACCGCCGAGTTCCGCAAGGTGCACCAGTTCAACGTCTTCACCGTCAACACGCCGGTGCAATACGGCCTGGCCGCCTACATGGCCGACGAGCAGCCTTACCTGGACCTGCCGGCCTTCTACCAGCGCAAGCGCGACCTGTTCCGGGACGGCCTGGCCAAAACACGCTTCAAGCTGCTGCCCAGCGAAGGCAGCTACTTCCAGTGCGTCGACATCTCCGAAGTCAGCGACCTCGACGAAGCCGAATTCTGCAAATGGCTGACCACCGAGATCGGCGTCGCGGCCATTCCCCTGTCGGCTTTTTACGGCAACGGCTTCGACCAGCGCGTGGTGCGTTTCTGTTTCGCCAAAAAAGACGAGACCTTGAACACCGCGCTGCAGCGCCTGGCAAAGCTATAACCAGCGTATAGATCAGCGGTAGGCCTGTAGGCGCAGGCTGTCAGTGCTTGCCGACGGTTGGACACGCCCTCCTCCTGCTTGTCCGCCCCCGGTACCGGACAAGAATGAATGCACATCAATAACTAGGAGTGCTTCCAAATGTCCATTTCGCTCATCCTGCTGATTGTCTTGATCCTGATCCTGGTCGGCGCCCTGCCCACCTGGGGCCACAGTCGCAGCTGGGGCTACGGGCCCAGCGGCGGTATCGGCCTCGTGGTGCTGATCCTCGTCATCCTGCTGCTGATGGGACGCATCTAGTCAACGATCTCCCCAGGAAAAATGGCCTTGCGTTGCAAGGCCATTTTTTTGTCCGCTGAAGACGCTAAAGAAGCCTGACCTCAACTATTGAGTTGAGCCCAGGCTTTCTCCAACCGTTTGATACTGACCGGCTGCGGCGTACGCAACTCCTGCGCAAAAAAGCTCACACGCAGTTCCTCCAGCAGCCAGCGGAACTCCTGCATGCGCGCATCGACCGCGCCCTTGCGTTCGGCCACGAGGCGCCAGTAGCGCTGCTCCTGCGGCCGCAGTTCGGCCAGGCGCGTGGTATCGCGTGCCGGGTCGGCGCGCCATTTCTCCAGACGCAAGGTGATGGCCTTCAGGTAGCGTGCGAAATGCTGCAGTTGCGTGTAAGGCGTGGCCGTCAGGAAACGCTTGGGCACCAGACGCTGCAGTTGCTGGGCGGCGTCCGCAGCGGCTTCAGCGGCGTTTTTGCTGTCCTTGATCTTGCGCTGGGCCACCGCGAATTCGGTGAGGATGCCCGCGGCCAGCCGCGCCACTTCACTGGCGATCAGGGTCAGGCGGCCGCGGCCGTCGTCAATGCGTCTCTTGAACTCGCCCTCGTTGGTGGGTAGCGGATCGAGCAGGAAAGCGCGGTCCAGCGCGACCTCGATGATCTGCTCGCGCAGTTCCTCCAGCGTGCCGCCGCCCGAGTTGTCGGCGGCGCGGCCCACCAGCATGTAGGCCGTGGCCATTTTTTGCAGCTCGGGCAGGTTTTTCTCGAGGTACTTCAGCGCATCCTTGATCTGCAGTGCGAACAGCCGGCGCAGGCCGGCGCGGTGTTTGGCCGCCGCCGCATCCGGCTCATCGAACACCTCGATGGTCACCGCATCGCCCAGGTCGATGAGGGCTGGGAAACCAATCAGCGTCTGCGAGCCCTTGCGAATCTCCATGAGTTCCGGCAGCTCGCCAAAGCTCCAGCCCGTGTAGCGCTCGGCCACCTTGACCGGTTTTTTTTCAGGCGCCGCCTGTGCGCGCCCGGCTTGGGCTGCAGGCCTGTCGGGTGCAGAACCGGCAGCCGGTTCGGGCGCCTTGGCCAGGTTCTTGAGCCCGGCCAGCGCCTGGAAAGCACCGCGCGCCTGCGAACCCAGCTCGCCCTTGAGCGCGCCCAGGTTGCGGCCCGCGCCCAGCTGCCGGCCGTGTTCGTCGACCACGCGGAAATTCATGAAAAGGTGCGGTGGCAGCATGTCCAGCTTCATGTCGTTGCGCTTGACGTCCAGCGAGGTCGCGTCGCGCACCAGCTTGAGCACCGCATCCGTCAGCGAGCCGCTGCCGAACACCTCGGGCTGCAGCAGCTGCTCCGTCATGCGGGCGGCCGTGTCGGGCAAGGGCACCAGGCGCGAGCGCGGGCGCTGGTGCAGGGTCTTGATCAGCGCCTGCACCTTGTCCTTGAGCATGCCGGGCACCAGCCACTCGCAGCGCTCTTCATTGACCTGGTTAAGCGCAAACAGCGGCACATCAACCGTGACTCCATCCCGCGCATCGCCGGGCTCGTGCAGGTAGGTCACCACGCAGTCCACGCCGCCCATGCGCAGAGTTTTGGGGAAAGACTGCGTGGTGATGCCGGCCGCCTCGTGGCGCATCAACTCCTCGCGGGTCAGCAACAAAAGCTTGGACTGCTTTTTAGACTCTTCCTTGTACCAGTGCTCGCAGCTTGCGCCGCTGTGCACCTCGGCCGGAAGTTGCTGGTCGTAGAAGGCGTAAATCAGTTCTTCATCGACCAGCACGTCCTGGCGCCTGGCCTTGTGCTCCAGGTCCTGCACCTGCTGGATCAGCTTCAGGTTGGCGGCCAGGAAAGGCAGTTTGGTGTCCCAGTTGCCGGCGACCAGCGCCTCACGGATGAAAATCTCGCGCGCCGTCACCGGGTCGACGCGGCCGAAATTCACGCGCCGGCCGTTGTAGACCACCAGGCCGTAGAGCGTGGCGCGCTCCAGCGCCGTCACCTGGGCGGCTTTTTTCTCCCAGTGCGGGTCCAGCAGCTGTTTGCTCAGCAAGTGGCCGGCCACCTGCTCTATCCAGGCCGGGTCGATATTGGCGATGCCGCGGCCGAACAGGCGCGTGGTTTCCACCAGTTCGGCAACCACGATCCAGCGGCCCGGCTTTTTGCTCAGGCGCGCGCCGGGATGGCGGTAGAACTTGATGCCGCGCGCACCCAGGTACCAGTCTTCCTCGTCGCTCTTGCAGCCGATGTTGCCGAGCAGGCCGCAGAGCATGGACAAGTGCAGCTGCTCATAGCTGGCGGGCTTGTCATTGAGCACCCATTTCTGTTCGCCCACCACGGTATGGAGCTGCGAATGGATGTCGCGCCACTCGCGCACACGGCGGATGTTGACGTAGTTCTCGCGCAGCAGGTTCTCGTACTGGCGGTTCGACAGCTTGTGGTCGGTGCCGTGGCCGCCGCGCGCGTCGCCCAGCCATTTCCACAGCTTGAGGTAGCCGCTGAACTCGCTTTTTTCGTCGTCGAACTTGGCGTGCTGCTGGTCGGCCTGGGCCTGCTTGTCCATGGGCCGGTCGCGCACGTCCTGCACGCTGAGCGCGCTTGCGATCACCAGCACTTCGTCGAGCGCGCCGCGATCCTTGGCTTCCAGAATCATGCGGCCCACACGCGGGTCCAGCGGCAGCTTGGCCAGCGTGCGGCCGACGCCGGTCAGTTCGTTGTCTTCGTCCACCGCGCCCAGTTCGGCCAGCAGCTGGTAGCCATCCGCAATCGCGCGGCGCTGCGGCGGCTCGATGAAGGCGAATTCCTCGACATTGCCCAGGTGCAGCGCCTTCATGCGCAAAATCACCGAGGCCAGCGAGCTGCGCAGGATTTCCGGGTCGGTAAAAGGCTGCCGGCCTTGGAAGTCCTTCTCGTCGTAAAGCCGTATGCAGATGCCGTCGGCCACGCGGCCGCAACGGCCGGCGCGCTGGTTGGCCGCGGCCTGGGAGACCGGCTCCACCATGAGCTGCTCGACCTTGTTGCGAAAACTGTAGCGCTTGACGCGCGCGGTGCCGGCGTCGATCACATAGCGTATGCCGGGCACGGTCAGCGAGGTTTCGGCCACGTTGGTCGCCAGCACGATGCGCCGGCCGCTGTGGCCGTCGAAAATGCGGTCCTGCTCGGCCTGGCTCAGGCGCGCGAACAGCGGCAGCACCTCGGCGTTGCGCGTCAGCGGCTGGTGCGCCAGGTGCTTGCGCAAATGGTCGGCCGCCTCGCGAATCTCGCGCTCACCGGGCAAAAACACCAGGATGTCGCCCGCGCTGTGCGGGCTCAGCCAGAGCTCGTCGACCGCGTCGGTGATCGCATCGTTCAAATCATGCTCACGCGACTCCTCAAACGGCCGGTAGCGCTGCTCGACGGGGAACATGCGCCCCGACACCATGATCACGGGTGCCGGCCCTTTGGTGGAAGCAAAGTAGTCCGCAAAACGCTGCGCATCGATGGTCGCCGAGGTGATAACCACCTTGAGGTCGGGCCGCCGCGGCAGCAGTTGGCGCAAATAGCCGAGCAGGAAGTCGATGTTCAGGCTGCGCTCATGGGCCTCGTCGATGATGATGGTGTCATAGGCCTTGAGCAGCGGGTCGGTCTGCGTCTCGGCCAGCAGGATGCCGTCGGTCATCAGCTTGACGGAAGCGTCGCGCGAAAGCCGGTCCTGGAAGCGCACCTTGTAGCCCACCACGTCACCCAATGGGGTTTTCAACTCCTCGGCAATGCGCTTGGCCACGCTCGATGCGGCGATGCGGCGCGGCTGGGTGTGGCCTATGAGCCGGCCCTGCCCCGCCGGGTAGTTGAGCTTGCCGCGCCCCATGGCCAGCGCGATCTTGGGCAGCTGGGTGGTCTTGCCCGAGCCGGTCTCGCCGCAGACGATGACGACCTGGTGGGCCGCCATCGCGGCGGTGATCTCATCACGCTTGCCGGAGACCGGCAGTGATTCGGGAAAAGTAATGGTCAGGGGGGACAAGGCTGAAAGCAAGGGGGAAAATAAAAAAGGCCGGGACGGCCAGAGCCGCCAATTATCGGCTGTTCCGGAAGGCGCCGTGCCCGCGGGGTTGGCGCACCGGCCCGCTCAGGCCGCCAGCACCGGCATGTCGACGATTTCGCCGCTGGTTTCGTCAAACCAGGCGATGCGGCTCGGGTAGCCCAGCGCCGCGCGCGACATGCCGCGCCCCAGGCCCACCGCCGTGGAGGCGCGCGCGTCGCTTTTGGACACCCGCAGCACGCCGATCCCGGCCTCCGCCTCCCAGCGCGTCTGCTGGCCGGCTTCCGCGCCGGTGTTGAGCGTCACGCTGCGTGCCAGGGCGGCCTGGACACGGCGCGCCAGATGGATCAGGTCGCCGCTGTGGTGGCAGTTGCGCATCAGCAGCAAAAACCCGTCCTCACCGAGGCGTCCCATCTCGACGTGGGCGGGCACCGTGCGGCGCAGCCGCCCGGCGCAGACAAACAGCGCATGGTTGACGGCCGCCAGGCCATAGAGCTTTTCAAGCACGTAAAGGTTGGCGACGGACACCACGATCACGCCCATCGGCACCGGCTGGTCGCGGTAGTGCCTGAACACCGTGTTCAGCATGTTGTTGGTTTCGCTGTTGGAGCGCATGCGGGTGACGGGGTCGTAGCTGGGGCCGTAGGCCAGGGCCTGGTTCAGCTCGATCAGGTAGGAATAGCGGATCCACAGCACGGAGGCCATGGTGGCCAGGTAGGCGGTACCTGCCAGCGCGCTGACGGCATGCGCCTGCCAGGGCACGTGGGCGCGGTCCAGCGCCGCCCAGCTCAGGCCGGCGATGGCAATCAGCATGAACACCACGCCCGCCACGGCCACCCAGGCCAGGCGGTCGCCGCGCAGCGCGCTGCGCAGGCTGAGGACCAGCGCCGCAAAGCCCATCAGCGCGGCCCCGGCCAGGCTGAGCATCAGGGACTGCTGTGGGCTCAGCGCCCAACCCAGCGCAATCACCCCGCCGGCGGCGCCTGCCAGCAGCAGCAAGGCGCGCCGTTGGGACGCGGGGCTGCGCAAAATTCCCAGGATCGAAAACAGCAGGTAGGCCAGCAACACCGACACCAGACTGGCCACATGGGCCAGGAAGCGGTCCAGGGTGGCGGCATCAGCGATGGGCAGGCCGCCCAGGAAGGCCACCACAAAAAAGGTCGAGGCCAGGGCCGAAGCGGCGGCATTGACGGCAATGCGCCGCAGGGACCGCAGATAGGCAAATACCGACCCGGCCAGCATCAGGCCGGCCGACCCGAAATAGCAACCCCAGAACCCGATCGCATATTTATCCATAACACCCTGACCTTAACCTGCCGGACCCGGTTTCACCAGCCCCAAAAGGGGTAGGCCGCTCGCCGGCCGCACCTTCATGCGGCAGGCTGTCTCCCTTACACTCACTGGACTTTTCCGTTTGCCGGGGAAAGCAGCGCCAGGAAGCCGGGTTTCGCCTCCGACCGCCTCGCCCCGGCTGCTCCCGCCCCGCCCTTTAGAACCCGAAAGCGCGCCCATGTCCGCCGTCTTCAATTTCACCTTTGTGCCCTGGTTCCGCTCGGTCGCGCCGTATATCCACACGCACCGCGGCAAAACCTTTGTCGTGGGCCTGGCCGGCGAAGCCATCGCCGCCGGCAAGCTGCAGCACATCGCCCAGGACCTGGCGCTGATCCAGAGCATGGGCGTGAAGATCGTGCTGGTGCACGGCTTTCGCCCGCAGGTCAACGAGCAGCTCAAGGCCAAGGGCCATGCGGCGAAGTACTCGCACGGCATGCGCATCACCGACGAAGTGGCCCTCGACAGCGCCCAGGAAGCCGCCGGCCAGCTGCGTTATGAAATCGAGGCGGCCTTCAGCCAGGGCCTGCCCAACACCCCCATGGCCGGCTCCACGGTGCGGGTGATTTCGGGCAACTTCATCACCGCGCGGCCGGTCGGCATCCTGGACGGCGTGGACTTCAAGCACTCGGGCCTGGTGCGCAAGGTCGACACCGCCGCCATAGGCCGGGTGCTGGACTTCGGCGCCATGGTGCTGCTCTCGCCCTTCGGTTTCTCGCCCACCGGCGAAGCCTTCAACCTGACCATGGAAGAGGTCGCCACCTCGGTGGCCATCGCCATGCAGGCCGACAAGCTGATCTTCCTGACCGAGATCCCGGGCATACGCATACACCACGACCAGCCCGAGAGCGAAGACAACCCCATAGACACCGAGCTACCGCTGGCCGCCGCCGAAAAGCTGCTGGCCACCCTGCCCAACGGCGAGCGCCCCACCGACACCGCGTTTTACCTGCAGCACTGCGTCAAGGCCTGCAAGGCCGGCGTGGAGCGCAGCCATATCCTGCCCTTCGCGGTGGACGGCTCGCTGCTGCTGGAAATCTATGTGCACGACGGCATTGGCACCATGGTCATCGACGAGAAGCTCGAGGAACTGCGCGAAGCCACCGAGGACGACGTCGGCGGCATCCTGCAGCTGATCGAGCCCTTTGAAAACGACGGTACGCTGGTCAAGCGCAGCCGCACCGAGATCGAGCGCGACGCCGCCAACTACAGCATCATCGAGCACGACGGCGTCATCTTCGCCTGCGCGGCGCTCTATCCCTACCCGGAAGCCAAAACCGCCGAAATGGCCGCGCTGACGGTCTCGCCGCAAAGCCAGGGCCAGGGCGACGGCGAAAAAATCCTCAAACGCATAGAGCAGCGCGCCCGCGCGGCCGGCCTGCAAAGCATCTTCGTGCTGACCACCCGCACCATGCACTGGTTCATCAAGCGCGGCTTTGTGCAGGTGGACCCGGACTGGCTGCCCGAAGGCCGCAAGCGCAAATACAACTGGGACCGCAAGAGCCAGGTGCTGGTCAAGAAGCTGTCCTAGCCGCGGCGGCGGGTTTTCTTGCTCAGGGGTTTTTCTTTTACCGTTCATCCCACTCTTCACACAGGACATCCGCATGCTAGAACTCCGCCCCAACTGCGAATGCTGCAACCGCGACCTGCCCAACGAGTCGCCCGACGCGCGCATCTGCACTTTCGAATGCACCTTCTGCGCCGATTGCGTCGACACCAAACTCAAGGGCGTCTGCCCCAATTGCGGGGGTGAATTCGCCGTGCGGCCGCGCCGCCCGGCCGGCAAGCTGGCCAAGTACCCACCCTCGACCGAGCGTGTCTACAAGCCCGAAGGCTGTGAGGCCGCAGCATGAACACCACCACCTTGCTGCTGTTTTCCGTCGTCGCGCTGGTGGCCATTGCCACGCCCGGCCCCACGGTCCTGCTGGCGCTGGCCAACGGCTCGCGCTACGGCGTGCGCCGCTCGGTACCCGGCATGCTGGGCGCGGTGCTGTCCGATTTTGTCCTGGTGGGCGCGGTGGCCCTGGGCCTGGGCGCGCTGCTGGCCGCTTCCGAGTTCTGGTTTTCGGTGCTCAAGTGGGCCGGTGCGGCCTACCTGGCCTGGCTGGGGATACGCCTGCTGCGCTCGCGCGGCGGGTTTGAAATCCCCGAAGGCGCTCCCGGCACGCAGCACGGCGGCCGGGCGATCTTCATGAAGTCTTTCCTGGTGGCGGTGACCAACCCCAAGGGCTACCTTTTCTGTTCGGCCCTGCTGCCGCAGTTCATAGACCCGGCCGCCGCGCAGGCGCCGCAGTACCTCGCGATTGCACTGGTGTTCGCCGGCATCGATTTTTCCGTGATGTTCGGCTATGCCTTTATCGGCGCGAAGGCGATTCGCCTGCTCAAAGCGTCGGCCACACGCTGGATAGACCGCGCCTGCGGCGGCGCGCTGCTGGCGCTGGCGGGCTCACTGGCGTTTTACCGGCGGGCAAACAGCTAGGGCCCGCCTGCGCTGGCGCAGGGCCTTTCCGGCCATGCGCTGTACACTGCCGGAGTCTTTCCAGAGACTTCCCCCTCCCCGGCCAGGATCGTAGATACGCCGCCCAGCGGCGCCACCCAGCACGATCCGTCGTTACTTTTACAGGAACATGGCCGATGTCACCCCTTCCCAGCCTGAGCGCCCTTGATGCGCTCGCCAAAGCCGACGGCATCGAAGTCAAGCGCCAGGAGGCCTTGCTCAAAACCGGCGCGCTGCAGACGGCCATCCTGACGAGCGAAAATTTTTCCATCATCGCGACCGATGAAAAAGGCATCATCCAGCTCTTCAACGTCGGCGCCGAGCGCATGCTGGGCTATATGGCCGCCGAGGTCGTCAACAAGATCAATCCCAGCGACATCCACGACCCGCAGGAAGTGATGGCCCGAGCGCAGGCGCTAAGCCTGGAGCTTGCCACCACCATCACGCCGGGCTTTGAAGCGCTGGCTTTCAAGGCCTCGCGCGGCATTGAAGACATTTACGAGCTGACTTACATCTGCAAGGACGGCAGCCGCTTTCCGGCCATCGTGTCCATCACCGCCTTGCGCGACGACTTCGGCACCATCATCGGCTACCTGCTGATAGGCACCGACAACTCGGTGCGCAAGCAGGTCGAAGTGGCCTTGAAGGAAGCGATGGCCGTGGCTGAAAAAGCCAACCTCGCGAAATCCGACTTCCTCTCCAGCATGAGCCACGAACTGCGCACGCCGCTCAGCGCCATCCTCGGCTTTGCGCAGCTGATCGAATCCGGCACGCCGCAGCCCACGCCGTCGCAAAAGCGCAGCGTCGACCAGATCCTGCAGGCGGGCTGGTATTTACTGGAGCTGATCAATGAAATCCTGGACCTGGCGCTGATCGAATCCGGCAGGCTGTCGCTGTCGCTGGAACCGGTGTCGCTGGCTGAGGTCATGCTCGAATGCGAAACCCTGGTCGAATCGCAGGCCGGCAAGCGCGGCATCCGCGTGGCCTTTCCGCAGTTTCCCCTGCCCTGCTTCGTCAAAGGCGACCGCACGCGGCTCAAGCAGGTGCTGATCAACCTGCTGTCCAACGCGATCAAGTACAACACCAGCGGTGGTACGGTGACACTCAAGTGCGTGGACATCCCGCCCCAGCGCATCCGCATCTGCGTGGAGGACACCGGCGAAGGCCTGGACCCGGCCAAGATCGCCCAGCTTTTCCAGCCCTTCAACCGCCTGGGCCAGGAGGCCAGTACCGAGCAAGGCACCGGCATCGGCCTGGTGATGACCAAGCGCCTCATCGAACTCATGGGCGGCGCTATCGGCGTCGAGAGCGTGGTCGGCCGGGGCAGTGTGTTCTGGATCGAAATGGACCTCACCGAAGAACGCGAACTTCACACGGATCTGGGCACCCTGTCACCGGCCGTTCAAAGCCAGGTGCTCACGGATCCCGGCGCGCGCACACTGCTGTATGTGGAGGACAACCCGGCCAACCTGATGCTGGTGGAAGACCTCATCGCGCGCCGCTCCGACATACGGCTGCTGTCCGCCCGCGACGGCATCAGCGGCATCGCGATGGCCAAGGCCTTGCAGCCCGACGTCATCCTGATGGACATCAACCTTCCGGGCATCAGCGGTATCAAGGTGGTGCAAATTTTGTGCGCAAACCCGTTGACCGCGCATATCCCGGTGGTGGCGCTCAGCGCCAACGCCATGCCGCGTGACATCGAAAAAGGCATGGAGGCCGGGTTCTTCTACTACCTCACCAAGCCCATCAAGATCCAGGAATTCATGAACACCCTGGACCTCGCGCTGGAGTTTTCTAAAACCCGGTCCAGGCCGCCCCTCTTTCCGGAGAAAACCGCATGAACACCGAATTCGACATCCTGAACGGCAGCATCCTGATCGTGGACGACCAGCCCGTCAATGTGCAGTTGCTTGAGCAGTTGCTGGCGGGCGCCGGCTACACCCAGGTCAGTTCCACCACCAACCCGCTCGAAGTGGCCGCGCTACACGCGGAGCATCGCTACGACCTGATCCTGCTGGACCTGAAAATGCCCGGCATGGACGGTTTCCAGGTGATGGAGGCGCTGAAGGAAGACAAGCAGGACAAATACCTCTCTGTCATCGTGCTGACCGCGGAGCCGGCCCACAAGCTACGCGCCTTGCAGGCCGGTGCCAAGGATTTCATCAGCAAGCCGTTTGACCTGGTCGAAGTCAAGACGCGCATCCACAACGCGCTGGAAGTGCGCCTGCTGTATAAAAAACTGGAGAACTACAGCAAGCTGCTGGAGCACGCCATGCAGCAGAGCGCGGCGGAAGCCGACGAAGCGCAAAAGCGCTGAGCACCTCGCGGCTGGCGGTCTTATGCGCGCCGCGGCATTCCTACAGAAGAATGGGAAGGTTCTGACAGGCAGGCCGGACCCGCCCTTTTAGCCTGGAAGCCTGCCTGGAACATCCGTATGACGGACCTCCCGCTGCCCTACCGTGACCGCGTCCATGCCGGGCATCTGCTGGCCGGCGCCTTGGCTTCTTACCGTGGGCGCCCCGACCTGCTGGTGCTGGCCCTGCCGCGCGGCGGCGTGGCCGTGGGGCGCGAGGTGGCCCGGGAACTCGGGGCACCGCTGGACATCTTTGTGGTGCGCAAACTCGGTTATCCGGGACATGAGGAATACGCTATCGGGGCCATCGCCAGCGGCGGCGTGCGGGTGATGAACCCGCTGCCGGGCGCGGCGCCGCAGCCGCAAGCCATGGCCGCCGTGCTGGCTCGGGAAGAAGCGGAACTGATGCGGCGTGAGCAGCTGTACCGCCGGCAGCGGCCCGCTATCTCCATCATGGGCCGTACCGTCATCGTGGTGGACGACGGGCTGGCCACCGGCGCCACCATGCAGGCGGCCGTGCTGGCGATCCGGCAGCAGCACCCGCACGCCCTAGTGGCGGCCGTGCCGGTCGGCTCCGTGCAGGGATGCCGCAGCCTGGAGGAGCAGGCCACGGACGTCGTCTGCCCGGCCCGCCCCGAAGATTTCGGCGCCGTGAGCCAGTGGTACCGGCACTTCCCCCAGGCCACGGATGAGGAAGTGCGCAAGTTGCTGGACGATGCGCGCCGGGAGCACGCGTCGCACACCGCCTCCTGAGCAAGCCGGTCCGCAAAGGCCTGCGGTCCCGGGCCGCGCCTCAATGAAAGTCGCGGCTGAACGTGCCCAGCCGCCCCAGCAGCGGCGTGAGGTCTTCCAGCCGGTGCGCCACCAGGTTGCGCACCGCGCCATAACCTTTGGCGGTGCCGCTTTCCTCGCTGCGCTGCCACACGCCGTACACCGCCAGCAGGCGCGAATGCAGCAGCTCGGCGCGCTGCGCCTCGCGTAGGGACTTCCAGACGATGACGTTGACCGGGCCGGTTTCGTCTTCCAGCGTGACGAAGATGGTGCCCTTGGCGGTTTGCGGCTGCTGGCGCACGGTGACGATGCCGCAGCCGGCCACCTCTTCGCCGTCGGGCAGGGCATTGAGTTCGCTGGCGCTCAGCAGGCCCTTGCGCGCCAGCCTCTCGCGCAGCAGCGCGACCGGGTGGCGCCGCAGCGTGAGGCCGGTGGCCTGGTAGTCGAACAAAATGTTTTCGCCTTCGGGCGTGTCGGGCAGCGCCAGCGGCGTTTCATGCGTGGGCACGGACCTGAGCAGGCGCGGCGCCGGCTTGATGGCCGAGGCATCCCACACCTGCTGGCGCCTGTGGCCCGACAGGGGCAGCAAGGCATCGGCGGCGGCCAGCGCGTTGATTTCGAGCGTACCCAGCCCGGCGCGCGACACCAGGTCTTCGGTCGAGCTGAAAGGCGCTTGCGCCCGCGCCGCCACCAGGCGGGTCACGGCGTCTTCGCGCAGGCCGGACACCAGGCGCAGGCCCAGGCGTACCGCCGGCTGGACACCCTGGGGCAACACACCGCCCGGCTCCAGCGTGCAGTCCCAGTGGCTGTGCATCACGTCGACGGGGCGCACTTCCACTTTATGGCGAATGGCATCCTGTACCAACTGGGACGGTGTGTAAAAGCCCATGGGCTGCGAATTGACCATGGCGGCCAGGAAACAGGCCGGCTCGTGGCATTTGAACCAGCAGCTCACATAGACCAGTTTGGCGAAGCTGGCGGCGTGGCTTTCGGGAAAACCGTAGTCGCCGAAGCCGAGGATCTGGCTGAAGATGCGTTCGGCGAATTCAGCGCTGTAGCCGTTCTTGACCATGGCCTGCACCAGCCGGCCGTGAAAGCGCTCCACCCCGCCCTTGCGCTTCCAGGCCGCCATGGAGCGGCGCAGGTCGTCGGCCTCGCCCGGCGTGAAGTCGGCCGCGATCATCGCGATCTGCATGACCTGCTCCTGGAAAATCGGGATGCCCAGCGTGCGCTCCAGGGCGGGGTTGAGCGCCGGGTATTCGGGAACGATTTTTTCACCCCGCCTGAGGGCTTCGCGATTCTTCAGGTAGGGATGGACCATGCCGCCCTGGATGGGACCGGGGCGCACGATGGCGACCTCGACCACCAGGTCGTAGTAGCTGCGCGGCTGCAACCGCGGCAGCATGGACATCTGCGCGCGGCTCTCGATCTGGAACACGCCCACCGTGTCGGCCTCGCAGATCATGTCGTAGGTTTTCTCGTCCGGCTTGACCTGGTGCATCTCCAGCTGGCTGCCGCGCGCCTGGTTCACCAGCGCCAGGCAGCGCCGTATGGCCGACAGCATGCCCAGCGCCAGCACATCGACCTTGAGCAGGCCCATGGCCTCGAGGTCGTCCTTGTCCCACTGGATGATGCGGCGGTCCACCATGGAGGCCGGCTGCACCGGCACCAGCCGCGTGAGCTTGCCCTGCGTGAGCACAAAACCGCCCACATGCTGGCTCAGGTGGCGCGGAAAGCCGATCAGCTGCGCCGACAGGTCCAGCCACTGCAGCACCGGCCCTTCCCTGCCCGCCAGGCCGGCCTGGCGGATTTTTTCTTCCAGCACTTCGCTGCCGTCGAACCAGAAATGCTCTTTGGCGAACTGGTCTATCAGCTCGGGCTCCATCGCCAGCGCCTTGCCGACGTCGCGGATCGCGCTGCGCGGGCGGTAGCTGATGATGGTGGCGGCGATGGCGGCGCGGTCGTGGCCGTATTTGCCGTAGATGTACTGGATGACCTCTTCGCGCCGCTCGTGCTCGAAGTCCACGTCGATGTCGGGCGGTTCGCGGCGTTCGCGGCTGATGAAACGCTCGAACAGCAGCTTGCTTTCCGCCGGGTTGATGGCCGTGACGCCCAGGCAGAAGCACACCGCCGAATTGGCCGCCGAGCCACGGCCCTGGCACAGGATTTTTTTCTCGTTCGCGAAGCGCACGATGTCGTGCACGGTGATGAAGAACATCTCGTATTCCAGCTCTTCGATCAGCGCCAGTTCGAAGCCCAGCTGCCTGCGGATCTTATGGGGGATGCCGCGCGGATAGCGTGTGTGGGCCCCTTGCCAGGTCAGCCGCCTGAGCCAGCGCGCCGGCGTCTCGGCCGGCGGCACCATATCGTCCCGGGGGTAGCGGTACAGGTCGCGAATTTCGTCAAGGTTGAACCGGCAGCGCGCCGCCACCTCCAGCGTGGCGCGCAGCAGCGCGGCCGGGTAAATGCCGGCCAGCCGCATGCGCGGGCGCAGATGCGCCTCGGCATTGGCCTGCAGCGCAAAGCCGCACTCATGCACCGGCCGGCCCAGCTTGATGGCCGTCATCACGTCGTGCAGCGGTTTGCGCGAGCGCTTGTGCATCAGCACGTTACCGGCCGCCACCAGGCGGATGCCGGTGCGCGCCGCCACCTGCTGCAGTTGCTCGAGGCGCAGCGCGTCATCCAGGCCCTGCTGCAGTTCCACGGCCAGCCAGGCGCCCTGGCCGAACAGTCCTACAGCCCAGGTCGCGTGCGCGCCAAGCGCCTCCACCTCGATGGCATCGGGCAAAGGCGACAGCAGGATTTCACAATCGCCCAGGCGCGAAAAATCGGTTTCGCCGAGTGCGACACGGTAACTGCCTTTCTCGATCTCGTCGCCGGCGCGGCGCGCCTCGGTGATGAACTCGCAGAGGTTGCCCCAGCCCGCCGCGTTGCGGGGCAGCACCACCAGCCTGAAGGCATAGGCCGCCTGCACCAGGAATTCCGCCCCCGGCAGCAGCTTGAGCCCGTGCGCCCGGGCCGCCTCATGCGCCTTCACGACACCGGCGACCGAACATTCGTCGGTGACGGCCAGCGCCTGGTAGCCCAGTTCGGAGGCCCGCTCGGCCAATTCCTCGGCATGCGAGGCGCCGCGCTGGAAGCTGAAATTGCTCAGCGCATGCAGCTCGGCGTAATCGGGCAGTGCGTGGACGGACATGCGTGCGGCCTCAGGCAAAAAAACCGTGCAGGTACCAGGCGCGCTGCCGCGCGGCTTCGGGCGTGGCGCCCAGGCGCTCGCTGTAAACCCAGAGCAGGCCGCCCTGCTCGCTGCGGTAGATGAAGTAGTCGCGCAAGGCCCACGGCTTTTCGCTGAGGCCGGCGCCACGCGCGGCCTCGCTGTCGGCCAGCAGCCATTCGGCGGCTTCCAGCCGCTGCGGCCCGGCCAGGCGGCGCAGCCGGCCCTGGTAGACCGGGTTGTTGCCGGCGGTGGCCAGCTTGATCGGCTCGGGCAGCAGCCAGGCCGGGTACAGGGCTTCGGTTTTGGTGTCCGGGGGCGGGCTCGCCTTGGAGCGCTTGCGGCCGGGCCGCGCAGGATTCAGCTGTGCGCTGATCGATGCCATCACGCCCCGGGCCGGCACCCAGCGCTGCATCAGTTCGGGCCGGTGGTCCGCGCAAGGCTGCCAGGCCTGCACCCGTGCATCGCCCAGGCGGGCGCTCAGGCGTTCAACCAGTTCCACCGCGCTGTCGCCCTGCTTGCGCGCCTCCATCAGCAGGCTGCCGGTGGCGGCGGCCGAGTCAGCCAGCAATTCGGTGGCCAGCGATTGCAAGCTCAGGCTGTGCACCGGCGCCGGCAATTTTTGCTGGGCCAGGTGTTCGGAGATAAGGCGCGCCACATGGCGCAGGTCTTGCGCGGGCTGGGCCGTGCGGATTTCCAGCTCGCCGGTGGGCGGCACGTCGCGGCGCTTGTCCAGGTGCCAGGTGATTTTGAGGGCGCAGAGCCCGCTTTGGCGGCCCAGCAGCCAGGCATGCAGCTGCACCAGCAGCCGCTCCACGCCGGCCATCAGCGCGGGGGCGTGGGTGACCAGCGCATTGAGTTCGAGTTTTTCCTCGAAGTGCTCGGGCAGTACCAGCCATTCATAGTCGTCGGGCGCACTGCCGCGGGCGCGGTCCAGCGCCTGCAGCAGTTCCGCGCCGAAGCGCCGGGCCACGCCGTCGCGCGGCAGGCGCAGCAGGTCGTCCCAGGTGCGGCAGCCTATGCGCTCGAGCACGCCCAGGTGCGGGCGGGCGGCCGTCAGCGTGTGCATGGGCAAGTCGGCCACGCGCTTTTTCACGGCGGCGGCGCGGCCTTGTTCGTGCTCCTTCTGCTGCCGCAAGCGGCCCAATGCGATCAGCGAGGTCGCGCCCTGCGCTCTTGCGACTTCGGCTTGCAAACCGTTCTCGTCAAAAAAAGCAGCCAGGCGCTGCGCCAGCAGTTGCATCAACCGCGCCAGCCCGCCGAAGAGGCGCAGGCTGCCCGTCACGTCCATCAGCACCGCCTCGTCGACCAGCGCCACGCGCGGCGTCAGGTCCAGCGCCAGGCTGGCCGCCGCCCGCTGCACAGCGGCGGCATCCAGCACCGGCCTGTCTGCGGCGCCCGGCTCAGTGGTGGTCGAGATGTGCAATGCGATCCAGCAGCGCATGGATGGGACTCCGGGGTGAACTGAGGGGAAGCGACACCAGCGAAGGCAGCAGCTGGGGCGCCGGAACACCGGCTTCCTCGCGCTGGCGCCGCGCCCTTTCGCGGCTGGCCGCCAGCAGCGCGGCAAGCCGGGCCGGCCGGGTGTCGAGCAGCAGCGGCGCGGCCAGCGGCGGGCCGCGCCGCTTGAACACATCGACCCGCAGCGTGCCCGCCTCGCCGGCCACACCCTCTACCCGCAAACGCAGCGGTGCGGGCGAGGATTCGTGCTGCGCCCGCAGGAGCCGGAAGACAAACAACAGCTTGTGGTGCGCATGCGCCGCGATCTGCAGGCGCCGCAAGTGCGCGCTGCGCGCATCAGGCAGCCAGGCCAGCACGCAATGGACGTCGGCGCATTGCAGGGCTTCGCGCGTGGCCCACAGCAACGAAGGCGCATCTCCGGGCTTGCCCTGGAGGCTCAGCAGGCGCCGCATGTCCAGGGCGCGCGCGCCGAGCGCCGGGCCGAAAGGCAGCCAGGGCGCGCCCACCAGCACCGCCAGTTCGCGGGCCCGGGACTGCAAGGCCGCCAGGGCCGGCGCCACCAGGCCCCATTCATGCACGCCGGCCTGGGGCTGCAGCAGTTCGATCAAGGCCCCCTGCGGCCAGCCGCCGCCGGGCAGCACGGCATCGAGTGCCGGATACCCCGTGGCGACGGTTTGCACGCTCGCGCCGCCGAGTTCGCCGGCGCGCCATACATGGGCGTTGGCGAAGTCCGGCAAGGCGCGGGCTGCGGGGGTTGGCGAAAGCATGGGAGGTGCTTAAAATTCAAATAAATACTGTATTTATATACAGTATATTGTCTTCCTTGCCCGGATTCCAGTCATCCAGAAAACACTTCAATGCGAAAAGGCAATGATGCGAACCACGCTTGATTTACCTGATTCTTTGCTGCGGAAGCTTAAAACCCGCGCGGCACAAAACGGTCAAACCCTGAAATCTCTGTTGAACGAATTGATTTTGCAGGCCATGCAAATGCCCGCTATGCCTGAGCTTGCGCAAGCCGCCCCCGCCTTGCCGGTGTTGAAGCGGCTTCAGAACCCACAAGAGGAAGCCGCGAAGCCACTCCCCGCTCAAAGTAACGCGCAGATGGAAGACCAGGCGTCGCAGGAAGACATCGAAAGACTCCGGCTTATCGGTTTTATCCGATGACTGCCCCGACTGCTGGACGTGACCGTCTGGCTGACGCCAGCACACCCGGATATGTTCGATTTTTTGCTGCTGAAGATCTGAGGTAGCCAGCGGGCCACAAACGCATGTCCGGAACCGGCGAGCGCCGAACACCCGCCAGACCTACGCTTGGAATACCGGTACTTGCTACCTCACATTCCAGGAAGATTTTGATGAACAGGCTGCACAACAAGCGCGCGCTGGTGACAGGCGGAACCTCGGGCATAGGCCTTGAAACGGCCAGGCAGTTTCTGGCCGAAGGCGCCCGCGTCATGGTGACCGGCTCCAGCGACGAATCATTGGCCGAGGCACGCCGGCAGCTCGGCGGTGACGCCCTCTTCTCCAAAACCGATGCGGGCGATCTTCAGGCGCAGGTCAAACTGGCCCGGCAGGTGCGCGACGCGTTCGGGCAGCTCGATGTGGCCTTCATCAACGCGGGCATCGGCGTTTTCATGCCGCTTGAAGCCTGGGACGAGGCGGCGTTTGACCGCTCCATGGCCGTCAACTTCAAAGGGCCCTTCTTTTTGCTGCAGGCCTTGCTGGGCACTTTTGCGAACCCGGCCTCCGTCATCTTCAACGGCTCGGTGAATGCGCACCTGGGCATGCCGGCCTCCAGCGTCTACTCGGCGACCAAGGCCGGTTTGGTCTCGCTGGCCAAAACACTGTCCGGCGAACTGGTCGCCCGGGGCATACGGCTCAACACCGTCAGCCCGGGCACCGTGACGACTCCCATCTACGGCAAGCTGGGCCTGCCGGCCGACGCGCTGCAGCAGATGAAGGACGGCTTGACGGCCGTGATCCCGCTGCACCGCTTCGGCTCACCGGTGGAGATCGCCAAGGCCGTGGTGTTCCTGGCCTCCGATGAATCGACCTATGCCGTCGGCAGCGAGTTCATCCTGGACGGCGGGCTGACCATCGCCTGACTCCCCCATCTCGGTGAATCCTGAAGGTGTGTAGCGCACGCCGGGAACCGCGTACGTAATGCCCTGTAATGGCTTTACCGGTCCCGCGGCCCTAAATTGGCGTCACCCTCTTGGCAACTTGAGGGCCTTTTTTTGCCAACAACCGAAGGAGCAATCATGGCCAATATCAGTGTCAATATCGTGGGCGGAACAGAGCAGGAAAATGTGGTGGCAGTCACCGTGGGGGCGCAGCGCTGGGGCCACAACGGCGCTCCGTTTGGCCAGTTCCTGGCGGTCCCTCCAGGCTACCAGCTCCTGACGGTCATCAAGACCACTCAACCGCTACAACTCTCCATGACGCTCGAGGTGCGCGATGGCAACAACACCTTGAACGTGACCGTGAACCTGGACAACATCCGCGTCGTGGAGGTCTGAACAAGGGACGTCCCGGCTTGTGGGAAGCCCTGGCTGAATCTCGGGGTTTCCGCAAGCCCGGCCTGGGCACGTGCGGCAGGACTTAGCGCTTGCGGGCCTGGCGGACCACCAGCAGCAGACCCACCAGCGCAATCACCACAAAGCAGACAAAGGACCAGTTGGCAATCGAGCCGCCCAGAAAGGTCCAGTCGATCTTGGTGCAGTCGCCGCTGCCCTTGAAGATCATGGGAATGGCGCGCTTGAGCGGGAAGGTCTCGATCATTCCGTAAAAATCGCGGCCGCAAGAGGCGATCTCCGGCGGGTACCACTGCAGAAAGCTCTGGCGCGCCGCGACAAATGCGCCGAAACCGGCCAGCAGTACCATCAGGCCCGAACCAGCCATCAGAAAGCCGCGGCTTTTAGCGATGGCGGTCACGGCCGCCACCACAGCCACCAGCACCAGGGCGTAACGCTGCACGATGCACATGGGGCAAGGCTCCAGCCCGACGACGTGCTGCAGGTAAAGGCCAAAAGCCAGCATGGCCACACAGGCCGCGGCGACCAGCGCCAGCAGGCGGCGCGGCATGGCGTCGAAATAGGTCAAAAACATCAGGGGATCCCTCTTTTTTCTGGGTGGATTATGAATGGTCCAGGGGTTCGGGCGTTCGGTGGGCGATAAGTTCCCTTGCGGTATCCATGCGGGGCAAATTCTTCGCCGCCTCTTCAGCATCATTTGCCAGCACTTGTCCTACAGCAGGGGCGCCCCGGCGGGCGTAGATTTTCAGGACCGCAAACTCCCGGAGACCCATCATGATGGTGCAAAACGCCCTTGCCAGCGTCGCCGTCCGCAACCTGGCCACGTCCCTGCCCTGGTACGAAAAACTGCTGGACGCCAAAGCCAGCCGCCCCATGCCCGAGGTCGGCGAATGGCAGTTCCAGCGCGGCGGCGGCCTGCAGGTCTATGAACTGCCCGAGCGCGCCGGCGAAGGCTCGCTGACCCTGGCCGTCAACGACCTTGAGCCGGAAATCGAACACCTGGAAAAGCTGGGCATAGACACCAGCCAGAAAAGCTCCAGCGACAAGGTCCGGGCGGTGATGATCACCGACCCCGACGGCAACCACATCGCGATCGCCGAAGCCCTGATGCCCGGCGTGATCCGCTGAACGCAGCCGCCAAGCCAAGCCAAACCAGAAGGACCCATGATGGAAATACACCGCGGACGACTCATAGACCATGTCCACCTGCGCGCCCACGACCTGGCGGCCAGCAAACGCTTTTACCGCGCCGTACTCAAGTCACTGAACAAGGAAAGCGCGATCCAGGAAGCCGATGACCATTTCTCGGCCGACGAGCTGTGGATAGACCAGGCCGACGGCTCGACCTCGCATGTTCACCTGGCCTTCCGGGCCAAGGACCATGCGGAGGTCAAAGCCTTTTACGAAGCGGCCCTTGCCGCCGGCGGCACCGACAACGGCGCGCCGGGCGAACGCAAATACCACCCCGGCTACTATGCGGCCTTTGTGCTGGATCCGGACGGCAACAACATCGAGGCGGTTTACCATGGGCCTTTTGTGGCGTCGGCTGAATCCGTGGTGATCAAGCCGGCCGAACAGCCATAGGAACAGCAATAGGAAACGAACCCGCCATGTGCCGCAACATCAAGACCCTGTTCAACTTCGAACCGCCGGCCACGGAGCTGGAAATCCGTGACGCTTCGCTGCAGTTTGTCCGCAAGCTCAGCGGCTTCAACGTCCCGTCCAAGGCCAACGAGGCCGCGTTCGATCGCGCTGTGGAAGAGGTGGCGGCCTCGGCGCGGGTCCTGATCCGGACATTGGTAACTAACGCCGAGCCGCGCAACCGGGAAGTGGAAGCCGAACGGGCGCGGGCCAGGTCGGCACTAAGGTTTGGCACGAGCCAGTAGCCGGAGCGCCCCCCAAGTCGACCTCGCCCAACCGAAAGCGTTTGACGACATCAAAAGGCTGAGCTTGGCTTGCATCAGCCACGGCGCGCACTACCCTGGTTGGAATCCCCGCCATTCGCAGCCAGGCAACCCAGCCCTTGCAGTGTTTCCTCCACGGCAATATCTAGCGGCGTGTGCGGCTCCGCACCGAGCGCCGCCACCAGGGAGGCATTGTCCATGCGTACCGGCGTGTTCCAGAGGTAGCGCATCCGGCGCAGCTCGCGCAGGGTCTCAACAAAGGGCGCGGCCAGCGACACCGCCCACCAGGGAAAGGATTTGATGGACGGCCGAGGGCCACCGCGCCGTGCGACGACACGGCAGATCGCCTCAGCCAGCTGGCGGCCGTCGGCGTCCCACTGGCCGTTCATATGGAACGTTGCAAATGCAGGCAGAACGTCACGCCGTGCCAGCAAGGCGACCATGGTACGCGCCACATCCGGCAAATAGGCCCATTGGTGACCGACGCCAGGCTTGCCGGGGAGCTTCACACTGCGCACCGGTGCGCCCGGCCGAACCAGGCCTTGCGAGAACCAGCTGTTACCGGCACCCGGCCCGAAAAAATCCCCCGCGCGCACGATGATCACCCGGCAGCAGCCTTGGCCGCTGTCGTTGGTCGCGTCCTTGAGCCGCTGCTCGAGCTGCACGCGAATCGCACCTTTGGCAGTTTGCGGGTGTTGCGGTGAATTCTCCCGGAGGCTGGGAAATGCGTCTGGCCCGTAGTTGTAGACCGTGCCAGGCAGCACGACGGTCGCGCCCTGCGCCCGGGCGGCCGCAATCGTGTTGTCCAGCATGGGCAGTACCAGCTCACCCCAGCGACGGTAGCCGGGCGGATTGACTGCGTGGACTATCACGCCGCAGCCTTGTGCTGCAGCCATGACATCACCGGGATTCATCGCATCGCCACGCAGCCAGGTGATGCCGCCGCGTTGCTCGCCCGGCCGCGGCTCGCCACGGCGAAGCGCGCGAACCTGCCAGCCTGCCGCCTCCAGTTGCCGTGCAACTTCACCGCCGATGCCACCGGTTGCGCCCAGCACCAGTGCGGTGCTTGATTTGTCTTGTTTGCTGCTCATGCCATTCCCCAAAAAAGTTGCTATGGGGAAATTCTGGGCCCCGGGGCATCAAAATGGAATTGACTAAAGTAGGGCATCGGCTATACATTTTTGCATGGAAGAAGATGCTGGCTGGGAGCTTTACCGTTCGTTTTTAGGGGTGCTGCGCGAGGGTTCGCTCTCAGGTGCGGCACGGTCTTTGGGGGTGGCACAGCCTACGGTCGGACGCCATGTCGCCTCACTCGAAAAGTCGCTCGGCCTGGCGCTGTTCACGCGCTCACAAACCGGTTTTTCGCCGACCGAAGCCGCGCGGGGACTGCAGTCCTTCGCTGAAGAAATGGCCAGCGCCGCAGCCGCCCTACGCCGCGCCGCCGAGAGCCAGGGTGACGGTGTGCGCGGCACGGTGCGGGTCACAGCGAGTGAAGTCATCGGTGTTGAAGTGCTGCCGCCCATCCTCGCGCAACTGCAGCGCAAGCACCCGGGCCTGACCATCGAACTGGTGCTGACCAACCGCGTGCAGGACCTGCTGCAGCGCGAAGCCGACATTGCCGTGCGAATGACACAGCCCAAGCAGGACCTGTTGATCGCTCGCAGCGTGGGCGAAGTGGAACTGGGTCTCTACGCACGCCGCGATTACCTGGACGCGCGCGGCACGCCGCAGTCATCAACGGACCTGGCGCAGCATGCGCTGATTGGTTTTGACGAAGAGACACCCTTCCTGCGTTCGGCGCGCAAAGCGTTTCCCGCATGGAAGCGGGCGGCGTTTTCCACGCGCACCGACAGCGACCTCGCGCAACTGGCACTGATACGTGCCGGCGCCGGCATTGGCGTGTGCCAGTCAGCGCTGGCGGCGCGTGACCCCGCCCTGGTGCGGGTTCTGCCTGGCGAGTTGTCCTTCAAGCTCGAAACCTGGCTGACCATGCACGAAGACCTGCGCCACAGCCCGCGTTGCCGTGTCACCTTCGACGCATTGGTCGAAGGTTTGCAGCAGCATATTGGTTGAAGTCGCGCAAGGTTCTATCTGCATAAGCAGTTGCCTGCACGCAGCCGCAATTACCCCTCCACAAACACCCTCGCCTTGCGCGGCGTCACCACCAGCATGTCGCCTTCGCGCAAGCCCATGTCCTTGAACTGTTGCGAGGGCATCTGGGCTTCGATGATGGCGTCGCCCGGGACATTGCCCTTTTGTTCGTAGCCTTCGGCGGGGACCAGTTCCAGCCGCGCGATGGGGCCGATGACGATGGCGCGTTCCAGGTGGGTGACGATGCCTTCGGCGCCGGGCGCATAACGCTGCACCTCCAGGTCGTGCGGGCGCACATAGGCAAAAGCCTTGGCGTCCTGCGTGCCGGCATGCTCGGGGGAATTGAGGCGCAGGCCTTCGAGCTGCACCTCACCCTCATGGGCGCGGCCGTGGAACAGGTTGACGTCGCCCAGGAAGCCGTAGACGAAGGGGCTGGCCGGATGGTCCCAGACTTCCTGCGGCGAGCCTATCTGCTCGACCTTGCCGGCATTCATCAACACCACGCGGTCGGCTACCTCCAGCGCTTCCTCCTGGTCGTGCGTCACAAAAATGCTGGTGACATGCAGGTCGTCGTGCAGGCGGCGCAACCAGCGGCGCAACTCCTTGCGCACCTTGGCGTCGAGCGCGCCGAAGGGCTCGTCGAGCAACAGCACCTTGGGCTCCACCGCCAGCGCGCGCGCCAGGGCAATGCGCTGGCGCTGCCCGCCCGAGAGCTGCGAGGGGAAGCGGTCGGCCAGCCAGTCGAGCTGCACCAGGTTGAGCAGCGAATGCACTTTTTCCTTGATCTGCGCCTCGCTGGGCCTGAGGCCGCGCGGCTTGACGCGCAGGCCGAAGGCCACGTTCTCGAACACCGTCATGTGGCGGAACAGCGCGTAATGCTGGAACACAAAACCGACCTGGCGCTCGCGCACGTGGACGTCGGTGGTGTCTTCGCCGCTGAAGAGGATGCTGCCACGATCGGCGTTCTCCAGGCCGGCGATGATGCGCAGCAAGGTGGTCTTGCCGCAGCCCGAGGGGCCCAGCAAGGCGACCAGTTCGCCCGATTCAATGTCCAGGCTCACGTCGCCGAGCGCCTGGAAGTCGCCAAAATGTTTGCTGACGTTGCGGATTTCGATGCTCATGGTGTTTTCCAGCGTGTTTTCAGGGAACCTATGTCAATTCCGGACGCAGTTTTAGCCTTGACCTTTATAAGCAACAAGAGCGAAATCGCAAGTGAGATAGGTGGTATGGCAAGCCCCCAGAAATAGGGTCCGGCCAAAACGGCAGCGAGACCGAAGAGGCAGCCGACCGGAACCCATATTGGCAAGGTGTGCTTATCTCGACTTGCATAGAAACAAAGAGCAAATAGCGCTATCCACCCAGGCAGACCTGCTATTGCCGCAAAGTAAGTGCGAAAAATATGGGCAAGCAATTTGAAGTTGGAGTTGGAGTAGGCGGCGAGCGCTTCGTCGATTGGATTACTCAAACCCCAGTGAACGAAAAGACTTGGGAAAATCACAAGACTCCACCAGAAACAAAGAAACGCACTGGCCAACCCCGACACCAAGGCAATGCAAATTAGTACTATTTTTAGAATACGCATGGTAATTTTGGTAGCGGTTTACTGAAAGCAATCAGGTAGCAAGCGCCTGCGGGCGCTCAGGCGGAAGATCCACCGCGGCTTTCATCTCGGCCTCATGGCGCCATTCGGCCACCGACTTGATGGCCAGCGTGACCAGCGCCAGGATGGCCAGCAGCGAGGCCACGGCGAAGGCGGCCACCGACTGGTATTCGTTGTAGAGGATCTCGACGTGCAGCGGCAGCGTGTTGGTCTGCCCGCGGATGTGGCCCGAGACCACCGATACCGCGCCGAACTCGCCCATGGCCCGCGCATTGCACAAAATCACGCCGTAGATCAGGCCCCACTTGATATTGGGCAGCGTGACGTGCCAGAAGGTTTGCCAGCCGGTGGCGCCCAGCACGATGGCGGCCTGCTCTTCGTCGTTGCCCTGCGCCTGCATCAGCGGGATCAGTTCGCGCGCGATGAAAGGAAAGGTCACGAACACGGTGGCCAGCACAATGCCGGGCACGGCGAAGATGATCTTGATGTCGTGCGCCAGCAGCCAGGGCCCGAACCAGCCCTGCGCGCCGAAGATCAGCACATAGATCAGGCCGGCCACCACGGGCGAGACCGAAAACGGCAGGTCGACCAGCGTCGTCAAGACCGACTTGCCGCGGAACTCATACTTGGCGATGGCCCAGGCCGCGGCCACGCCAAACACCAGGTTCAGCGGCACGGCGATCACGGCGGCAATCAAGGTCAGCTTGATGGCCGACCAGGCATCGGGTTCGCGCAGCGCCGCAAGGTAGGCGCCAAAACCCTTGCGCAAGGCCTCGGTGAACACGGCCGCCAGCGGCAGCACCAGGAACAGCACGACAAACAGCAATGCCACAGTGATCAGCGTGTAGCGGACCCAGGGCGCTTCGGTGGTGCCGGCGCGGACGCGGCGGTTGATGGGGGATGATGCGGCGCTCATGCGGGTGCCCCTGCATTTCGGCGCTGCCAGGCCTGCAGCCCATTGATGACCAGCAGCAGCACAAAGGACACCAGCAGCATCACCACGGCCACGGCGGTGGCGCCGGCATAGTCGTACTGCTCCAGCTTGCCGATGATGATGAGCGGCGTGATTTCAGAGATCATGGGCATGTTGCCGGCGATGAAGATGACCGAGCCGTATTCGCCGATCGCGCGCGCAAACGCCATGGCAAAACCGGTCAGCAAGGCCGGCGTGATGTGCGGCAGGATGACCTTGGTGAAGATCTGCAGGCGCGTGGCGCCCAGCGAGGTCGCGGCTTCTTCAAGCTCTTTCTCGGCATCTTCGAGCACCGGCTGCACCGTGCGCACCACAAACGGCAGGCCGATGAAGATCAGCGCGATCACCACGCCGGCCGGCGTGAAGGCCAGCTTGATGCCCATGGGCTCGAGGTACTGGCCTATCCAGCCATTGCCGGCCAGCAAGGCCGTGAGCGAAATGCCGGCTACGGCCGTGGGCAGCGCGAACGGCAGGTCGACCAGCGCATCGACAATTTTTTTTCCCGGAAACTTGTAGCGCACCAGCACCCAGGCCAATAGCAAGCCGAAGACGAGGTTGACCAGCGCCGCGATCAGCGAGGCTCCGAAGGTGAGCCGGTAAGACGCCAGCACGCGCGGCGAGGTCACGGCGGTGATGAACTGCTCCCAGCTCAGCGTGAAGGTCTTGAAGAACAGCGCCGAGATCGGGATCAGCACGATCAGGCTCAGGTACAGCACCGTGTAGCCCAGCGTCAGCCGGAAACCGGGCAGCACACGCCTGGCGGCTCTTTTGCTGCCCGCAGCAACACCCGGCACCACCGCGGAAGGCGGCGCCACAGAAGACAAGGCGGTCATGGCGCGGGCTTATTTGACGGTGTACAGCTTGTCGAACTGCCCGCCGTCGTTGAAGTGCACTTTTTGCGCTTCACCGAGGCTGCCGAACACCTCCTGCACCGTGAAGAGCTGCAGCGGCTTGAAGGTGCTGGCGTATTTTTTCAGCACGGCCTGCGAACGCGGGCGCAGCGCGTGGCGCGCGGCGATCTCCTGGCCTTCTTCCGAATAAAGGTAGCTCAGGTAGGCCTTGGCGAGTTCGGCCGTGCCTTTCTTGGCCACGGTGCGCTCGACCACCGCCACCGGGTTTTCCGCCACGATGCTGATGGACGGGTAAATCGCGTCCACCTTGCCTTCGCCGAACTCCCGGTTCACCGACAGCACCTCGGACTCGAAGGTGATCAGCACGTCACCGATATTGCGCTGCAGGAACACGGTGGTCGCATCGCGCCCGCCCTTGCCCAGCACCGGCACGTTTTTGTAGAACTTGCCGACGAACTCGGCGGCCTGCGCATCGCTTGCGCCCTTCTTCTTGGCGTAACCCCAGGCAGCCAGGTAGGCGTAGCGGCCGTTGCCGCCGGTCTTGGGATTGACCACGATCACCTGGATGCCGGGCTTGATCAGGTCGTCCCAGTCCTTGATGCCCTTGGGGTTGCCGTTGCGCACCAGGAACAGCATGGTCGAGGTGGTGGGCGAGGCATTGTCGGGGAACTTCTTCGTCCAGTCCTTGGCGACCACACCGGCATTGGCCAGGAAGTCCACGTCGGTCGAGGTGTTCATGGTGACCACGTCGGCGTCCAGGCCGTCGGCCACCGAACGCGCCACCGCGCTGGAGCCCGCATGCGACTGGTCGACCTTGACGTCCTTGCCGGTGGTCTTTTTGTAGTGGGCGATAAAGGCCGCGTTGTAGTCTTTGTAGAACTCGCGCGCGACGTCATAAGAACCGTTGAGCAGCGTTTGCGTTTGCGCCAGGGAGATACCGCTCGTTGCCAGCGCCAGGGCCGCAAGTGCGATTTTGAATTTTGGGGAAGTCATGCCGTTTCCAGGGATCCGAAAGAAGAAGAGGAAGATATTTGCGGGGAAGAAAAATCAAGCCGCGGCGCCGAAAGCGAGGCGTCACCGGCCAGCGACTGCAGCAAGGCAATGCCTAGCGGCCATTCACCGTGGCCCGATTCAACGTTGATGTGCCCCGCGTCCTGCAGGCGCACAAACTCGCTGCCCCAGGCGCGGGCATACGCGCCGGCCAGGCGAACCGGACAGAAGGGATCGTTGCTGCTGGCCACCAGCACGCTGCGGTAAGGCAGCTTCTGGTAAGGCACGGGCGCGAAGTCGCTCAGGACGGCGCGGCGTTCCGGGTCGGCCGGCGCCACCAGCAAGGCGCCCTGTATGCGGTCGACCGCTTCAGGCGGCAGATGCGCCGTCGCGATGCAGCCCAGGCTGTGCGCGACGATGACCACCGGCTCCTTCTGCAACTGGATGGTGTTGGCGATAGCCGCCACCCAGGCCTTGCGCGAAGGCGTGATCCAGTCGTCCTGCCGCACGCGCACCGCATTGCCCAGGCGTTCGGCCCACAGGCTTTGCCAGTGGCCGGGACCGGAGTCGCGCCAGCCAGGAACGATGATGAAGCGCACTTCGCGTGAATCCGTCGGCTTGATTACTTATTAGGCTGCGGCGTGATGCGCAGGTAAGGCTTCACGGCCTTGAAACCCTTGGGGAAACGCTGTGCCAGTTCGGCCGGGTCTTGCAGGCTGGGCACGATGATCACGTCGTCGCCGTCCTTCCAGTTCACCGGCGTCGCCACCTTGTAGCCATCGGTCAGCTGCAGCGAGTCGATGACACGCAGGATTTCGTCAAAGTTGCGGCCCGTGCTGGCGGGATAGGTGAAGGTCGTGCGGATGGCCTTCTTCGGGTCGATGATGAACACGCTGCGCACGGTGGCCGTGGGGCCGGTGCTCAAGGCGTTCGGGTGAATCATGTCGTAGAGGCCGGCCACCTTGCGGTCGGCATCGGCCAGGATGGGGAAGTTCACCGTGGTGTTCTGCGTCTCGTTGATGTCGTTGACCCATTTGCCATGGGATTCCAGCGGATCGACGCTGACCGCGATGGGCTTGACGTTGCGCTTGGCGAATTCACCGCTCAGCGCAGCGGTCTTGCCGAGCTCGGTGGTGCAGACGGGAGTGAAATCAGCGGGATGCGAAAACAGCACAACCCATGAGTCGCCGGCCCATTCATGGAAGGAAATCTTGCCTGCGGTGGAGTCCTGGGTGAAGTCGGGGGCGATGTCGCCGAGTCTGAGGGTGGCCATGGTTTGCTCCTTGAGGTTGCTTGATCAAAGCATTGTGGGGAGCAGACGTTAAAACTCAAAAGAATATATTGCTCTTAATTTATTTGGATTTGTGCATAACGGAGGAGATTTGGTCTTGTTCTGACAGGGGTACTTTGCTGAGAGTTGCCGGCCGGGGATTGCCCGGCAGCAAGTAACTTTCTTTTGCTTCGCCAAAAGAAAGTCACCAAAGAAAAGGCGACCCGCAGTCTGGGTCCCTACGCTTCGCTACGGGCAACCTGCGGTGCTCGACTACGGCGGGGTCTCGCTAAACTCGCTACGCTGCGCTTCGCTTGTATGTTTAGGGTGCTGGGGTGGAGAGTCACGCTTCGCAATCGTCGCAATCG
>NZ_JBFUCN010000015.1:0-96044 GCF_056405195.1 Polaromonas sp. P1_H6 | reverse complement strand
CGAGACCCCGCCTGAACCGAGCACCGCAGGTTGCCCGCAGCGAAGCGAAGGGACGCAGCAACCAGGGTCGCCTTTTCTTTTGCTTACTTTTCTTTTGGCGAAGCAAAAGAAAAGTGAGTAGCCGCCGGGCTACCCCCGGCCAGCAAGCCCAAGCAGATGGCACACACCCAGAACCACTACAGCTTGAGCGAAGAAGGCAAATACTTAGCCATCAAGTCCTCATAAAAAGACTTGAGTTCAGCCAACACCGGCGGCCGCTCATTCTTCGAATAAAGGTCATAAGGATTGAACCTCTGAACCCAAGGGAGGTTCGCCCCATCCTGGGCATCAGTCAAATGCCCATACCCCCCTTCCCTATGCCACGCATAAAACGAGTGATACCGGATCATGTACAGCGCCGGCAAGGGAAGGTGCGGCTTCATCAGCTGGTACAAATACTCGTCATGCCCCCACGACATGTGCACCGCATCCAGCCCGCAGCCGGGCGTATAAATGCCGTTCTCACTGTTGTAGCGCGCATCCGCGCTGTCGGTATTCAGCGCAAAGTACTCCGGATAGACGATGCGGTCTGAAAACCGGCACCCCACCGGAAAGGTATCCCCCACCACGGCCCATTGCGGCTCGCCGAACAGGCACAACACCTTGCCCAGGTCGTGGATAAAGCCTGTCAGCACAAACCAGTCCGGATGGCCGTCGGCGCGTATCGCTTCGGCGGTCTGCAGCAAGTGGCTGATCTGCGGCAGCTCGATGTCGGGATCCGACTCATCGACCAGGGTGTTGAGGAATTCCAGCGCGGCCCAGGGTGTCATTTCGCGCTGCGTGAAGCCCAGCCACTGCGCCTTTTTGGCCAGTACAAAGTCCAGCGTCTGGTGCTGGTGGTTGTTGCGATAGAAAGTGCGCACCCTGTCGAGGCCGGGCTGGGCGTAGTCGCGGTAGGCGGCCCGTTCGGGCTCGCCGGCCAGCAGGGCGGCTTGTACGGAAGGGCTGGCGGCGCTGATGGGTTGGGGCATGGCGGCGTTCATATACGGGCCATTGTAGGAAGCGCCGCCACTGCGTGCAAACCCCGCTCACGGGCCGGGCCGCAGCGGCTATATTGGCGGCAACCCCTGCCCCGGAAAGCGCCCATGCCACGCAGACACCTCTTACGCGCCCTCGCCGCCGGCCTGCTGCTGACCCTGGCTGGCCAGTCCGCTTTTGCGCAAAGCGCGGCAGCGCCCCGCGTCGTCGATATTCCCACGCGTCCCGGCGTCACCCAGCGGTTTGTCTACATCGCCCCCTCGGGCCCGCCCAAGGCCTCTGTCATCCTGATGGCCGGCGGCCATGGCGGCCTGCAGATTACCGACGGCGGCGGCTTCGCCGGGGGCGGCGGCAACTTCCTGGTGCGCACGCGCCAGCAGTTCGCCGATGCCGGCCTGGCCGTCGCCGTCATCGACGCGCCCTCCGACAAACAGTCGCCGCCCTACCTGAGCGGCAACCGGCAAAAGCCGGAACACAGTGCCGACGTGCTGGCCCTCATTGCCTGGCTGAAACAGCAATCACCCGTGCCTGTATGGCTGGTCGGCACCAGCCGCGGCACCCAGTCGGCCGCCTACATCGCCACCGAGGCCACACCAGCCCAGGGCGGCCCCGACGGCCTGGTGCTGACCTCCACCATCCTGGTCGACCCCAAGGGCCGCGCCGTGCCCCAAATGCCGCTCGAAAAACTCGCCATCCCCGTGCTCGTGGTCCACCATGAAAACGACGGCTGCAAGGTCTGCCTTTTCAGCGACATGCCGATGTTGATGGAGAAGCTCGCCAAAACCCCGAAAGCCGAACTCATCAGCGTAAGCGGCGGCCAGAGCCGGGGTGACCCCTGCGAGGCCATGGCCTACCACGGCTTCAACGGCCTCGAGACCGACGTGGTCGGCAAGATCAGCCGATGGGTGATTGCGGCAAAGCCTTGAACCTTTGAGAAGGCGGGCGGCTCAGGCCTGTTCGGGCTTGTCCAGCGCCATGTCCTTGGGGCTGCTGCCCATGGCCGCATGGTTCAGCGACAGGCTCACGCCCGCCCGCTTCTCCGCCTTCTGCGCCGTGTCCATCGCGTCCGGGTCAGGCGCCACACCCCAGGCCATGGCGGTGGTCAGCACCACCAGTGAGGGGATGGCGCGCAGGTAGCGCGGGCGGAACAGAAAGTCGGCAATCTTCTTCATGGCAGGCACTCCATCAGCAACAACAAATCAACAAGGGTTTGATGCTGCGCCGCCCGGCTTAGGGCTGTGCGTCTGCCGCGTTGCGGTTTGTAAGGAAATGCCTCAGCGCCAGGTAAAGATGCGCCCCGGAAGCCCTCATTCCAGGAAGCGGTTCACGCTCGCCATCACCAGCTCCGCCTGGTCCTTGTGCGCCTCATGGCCCGCGAAGGGAATGTTCAGCAGTTTCGCGCCGCGCACCTGCTCCACAAGCTCGAACACGCTGGCGCGCGACACCAGGGGGTCTTCATCGCCGCGAACCGCCAGCACGGGGCAGCGTATCCGCCTGACGCTGTCGCCGGGGTAGCCGTTGCCGCTGTCGTCCAGCCACATCGGCACGACGGCATTGACCAGCGCCTTGAAGTCGGGTTGCGGGTTGAGCGCCTGGTACAGCGTCACCGTCTCGGGAAATTTTTTCGTCCAGCTTTCCGCCGTGACGCCGGCCAGCAGCTTGCGCACCGGGTCGTCGGGCTTGAGCATCTTGTCGGTGCCTATGGCCACCAGCCGGTCGATACGCGCATCCGCCTGCGCGGCCATGCGCAAGGCCGTGATGCCGCCGTCGCTGAAACCCACCACGCTGTAGCGCTCAACGCCCAGGTGCCGCAGCACGCCGGCGGCGTCAAGCGCCAGCCGCTGGTAGCTCATCGCCGCCGTTCCCAGCGTTGACTTGCCGTGGCCGCGGCTGTCCAGGCCTATCACCCTGAAACGCTTCGCCAGCCGCGGCAGCACATCGTTGAAGTCCTTCATGGTGCCCAGCCCGCCGTGCAGGAACAGCAGCGGCGGGTCCGTGCTGTCGCCACGGACCTCAAAGTAGATCTTCGCGCTGTCCAGCGCCAGGTGGTCGCCGCTGTGGTGATTGAAAATTTCCACGCTCACGCCTCAGCGCCCCGTCGTGCCCCGGCGCGACTGCAGCTGGTTGCTGCCGCCCACATGCGACTCCCGGTCGCTGCGGCTGTTGGCCGTGCGCTGGCCTTCGTTCTTCTGCGTGGGCTTTTGTTCGCCCATCTGGTTGAAGTCGTTCTCGACCTTGCCGCCGTGGCCTGATGAGGCCTTGGGGTCGGTGTTGGTGCCGGTGTTGGTGTCTTCCTGCTCAATGGTCGGGTCGGCAGCGGTGCCGCTGATGCCCACGCTGCGCTGGATATTCGGTTTGCCGGGTTTGTTCGCCATGGTGTGTGTCTCCTTGTGAAGGGGTTTGAGAAAAAGTTCAGGCGTGTTCAGCCTGCGTCGCCGTGCCCGGCTCGGCGATCTTGCGGTGCTGCTCGGCCGAGACCTGCGAGGGCGTGACCTTGGCCATCGCCACCTCCAGCTTGTTCTTCAGGCCCGCCACCACGTCGGCCTCGCCGTCCATCATCGCCTTGAAGCCGATCTTCGCGACCTCGGCCGGGTCCATCTTGCTGTCGGTCGCGACCTTGGTGTCCAGCATGCCGGCCCGGGCAAAGAACTCCGTGTCCGTCGGGCCCGGCATCAAACAGCTCACCGTGATGCCCGTGTCCTTGAGCTCGTTGCGCAGCGCCGCCGCGAACGAATCGATAAAGGCCTTGCTGCCGTTGTAGACCGCCTGGAAGCTGCCCGGCGTAAAGCCCGCGATCGAACCCGTCAGCAGGATGCGGCCCCGGCCCTGCTGGCGCATCGCCTGCCCCACCTTTTGCACCAAATAAATCGTGCCCGAGATATTGGTGTTGATCACATGCAGCACCTCGGCAAAATCCTGGTCCAGGAAGCCGTGGCCCAGGCCGTGCCCGGCATTGGCCAGCAGCGCGTCCACCGTGCGGCCCCGCACGGCCGCCAGCAAGGCCTCCAGGCCCTCGCGTGTGGCCAGGTCAACCTGCACCGCATCCACCTGCGCGCCCAGCGCACTAAAGTCCAGCACGGCGGCATCCAGCGGCTGGTCCGCCGCGATCACCAGATCAAAGCCGTCCTGGGCCGCGCATTGGGCCAGGTGGTAGCCAATGCCCGAAGAAGCGCCCGTGACAATCGCCAGCGGGCGAAGCGAAGAAGATTCCATGATGGAGGCCTCCAGAAGAAGAAAAAGGGTTGAACACACGCCGGCGATGCTGGAAAGCCGGCCCGTATCAACCCATTCTGGAAACCCCGAAAACCCGACGGTGTCAGACAGCGCCCCGTACCCCCGCGCGACAAGGCGAGGCCCGGCGCTTATTAATCCGTCAGTCAGCCCGCAGCGGACATGTCCGAAAACTGCGCCTCGATCTTGTGCCCATCCAGGTCTCGCACAAAACAGCCGTAGTACTGCGGCCCATACATCGGCCGCGGCCCCGGCGCGCCAGCCCCCTGCCCACCCAGCTCCAGCGCCTTGGCATAAAAGGCATCGACCTGGGCCTGGGACACAGCCAGGAAGCCAAAGTGCGAGCCATTGCCCACATGCGCCTTGCCCCCGTCATGCGGCACACCGACCCAGAACTCCGGATACGCGCGGCCAAACGCGATGGCCCCGGGGTGCTCCATGATCACCTTGATCCCCAGCGCGCCCAGCACGGCCGTGTAGAAGGCCCTGGCGCGCGGGAAGTCGTTGGTGCCTATGGAGACGTGGGAGATGATGCTTTCGGGGAGGGCGGGGGTGTTGGGCACGGGCTTTGTCCTTGTTGGTTGGGAGAGAAAAGCTTAGCGAGCGACCCAGCCATTTGCAATGAATATGCCCGCCGTTCGGCGGGCTTTAATAGGTTTCACGACTTGTGATCAAGGCCTCCGGGACACGTTTCTTTCAGCCGAAGCTAGCGCGATAAGAAACAGGGTCAAGAATGCAATGAGCCGCCGGATCGCCTTGAAGCGAAAAGGCTCTCGGCTTCAATCGGAACTCAAACACACGGTAAATGTGGAACTGGCTTTCATTGAGTCGCGCAAATGCCAGTTCCGAGTTGGTAATAAAAAACGGAGTTGCCACACCAAATGCTGTGGTCTTCACTTCTATGAATTTGTCTTCGCCACTCGCATTAAATGAATGGATGTCGTAGCCAAGGCCATCACCTTTGGTTGTAGATACCCAATCGACCTTTGCAGCAAGCCGAGCTTCCCCGAATTGGCGTAATCGCCAGCGCTCGTACTCCAAAACAAACTCCTCACCAGCCCGACCAAGAGATCGGTTTCTAGCTTCGCGCTCAAGGTAATCCCTGCGGATAGGCGTAAACGCGTAGGCAGGCTCCTTTGCACGTGGCGCTAGTTTTGGGGGCTCACTTATTACGTTCGCGAAGTCTGTTGGTATCTGGGGCAGTGCTGGCAATTGGACTGCTGCTAGTGCGGCTTCATCAAGCCATGGTGCTGCGGCGATTTGTTCGGGTACGACGGAATCAAGAAGTCTTTGGTAATTCCACAATGGCTTATAGCCAGGCAAATAGTGAAAACCAAGCTTCTCGACCACCGCACTGATATTTGCGCGTTTTCTTTCGACTGACGCATCGTTGCGCCCAGCGAGCTTAGGAAGTAACTCACTCCGTCGCTGGGCTTTATTGACTTGTTGTCCCGAAAAGTGGGCAGCCAGCATCGCCAGGTAGTCGGCGACAACAATTTCGACTTCCTCTCGGGACCAATCCATCAACTGCCTCTTTTTATCTAGCGCCTCAACCAGAAGAAAATCCGTGGATCACGCGCCCATCCTTAAATCACTTATCCCATTCCTGCAGCTTAGTCATCAGCTGCATGGCCAGGGCATGGTAATCCATACACCGTCCAAACCACTCGCCATCGCACGCCCAGTTATGTCAACAACACAACGCTTCGCGTCTACGCGATCGACGATTTAGCAAAACTCTCTAAGATTTTGCTGCTGGGAACCGCAGCTAAGCTAACTAATTTGTTAGCTAGCGCTATTGGCAACAATGCGTTCTCGTACATGTCGCATTTGAGTTGCTCGATGTGCGTGAGGATGGCCCGCAAATTTGGTATATCTCCCTCAACCGGTTCTGGTTTGAGCATCTCTACGGGCAGGGAAACAACATACATCTGCCCACCTCGAGTTTTAAAAATAACTTTATGCCCATAGTAGGAAGTTACTGCATAGGGTCGTGTCAAACCGGCAGAGGGAGGTGTTATGTATTTATAAATATACGAGTTACCCAGCACGATAAAAGAACTAGCAGGCATCACTTGCTGAATCTGCCTCGCGTGCTCAACAAATGCGCCACTCTTCTCAAGTCCAGCAAGAAATACCCCGCTCGAATTAAAAAGCCAAGACATCAAATCCATCATTGGAATGATGAGTCGAGACGTGTTTCCAAAGAAACCCGTCGGCCGATCCATGATCATCAAGGACCGGCGCATACCTCCATCAAATCGCATTAAATTTCGAATCAAATGCAGAAGGATGAGATGTTCCACAACTCCAGCGACATAGCCACATATGCCCGCAGCACCCGTCTGCTCGTCAATACGTTCGTGAAGACGGAAAGCATCTATTAAATAAAGCGTCGCACCGGTCTGATCTTGGAACGTATAGCCAGACTTCATATCCAGCTCTTTGAAAACGAATCCACCTTCACCATGCGGCAAACTGGTGAGCTCGTACTCGCCCTCTTCGATTGAACGAGCGGCACCTTTGTATTGACGAAACAAGAACCACGCGAGAGTGTCCATTAGAGGCATTGATTCGCCCAACTTCTCCGCGCAAAGAAACTCATGCAAAGTAAGCCGTACAGAATCCACAAGTGATTCGCAATCATTCCGCCGCGTGTTAAGAGTGGGCAGTGGAAATTTCACGCGGTCAATATTCTTTAGCCGCGCCATGTCATCGGGGTCGGGGTGACGCGAGACTTCTAACTTACGTAGTGCCTCGAGCGTAAAGTGCACCGCCCCAAACTGAAAGAAATGCATCGCCGAGCCAGGAAATCCCTGTTTTAGCGGGGATTCCGTATATCCACCATCAATTGCAAATACATCAGTGATGCTAGTCTCTATCGGCTGAAACGGTATCGAATAGTCAGAAATTGAGTCCAATGAAACCGTCGGTGGAATATGCAATTTTCCGACTAGCGCCTGCACCCGCACATCATTAATGATGTGATGATGTGCCGCCTTGGACGCATATTCAATTGGCTTCGGCCCAGGGCTGGAGTAGGTCATTTCGACTCCGGGGCAAACCTGTCTACTTGCATGGGGATGACAAACGCGTTGCTATAAGTTTTTACGCGCGCAAAACCTTTATCTGTTTCTTGACTGAACTTGAGAAGTGAGTCACCAAAATCGCTGAAGTCGTAGTATTTTTTTAGCTCGCGAATTTCATCCGCGTTATTCAAATGAGAGATGAACCAATTCTGTGTATTTTTTAGAATATTGCCGCTTATAGAACTCACCTCCTGAGTCGCAAACACCAAACCCAGCTGCAACTTCGCTCCTTCCTTCGCCAAACGGTTATAAATCTGCGAGAGATCTTTATCCGCTTGCTTAGGAAACAAGTTGTGTGCCTCTTCGAAATAGAACTGGACGAAGTTATTTGGCAGGTTAGACGTAAACCGCCTCATTGAGTCGCGGAACACATGACGGCTAATTCGTTCTGAGTACATGCGCTGCAACTCTTCCTCACCACTTGAAAGGTCCACAATTACGATCCTTCCCTTCCGAAGATTTGAAAGAATGTCCTCTTCAAATGGCGCCTGATCAACGCTGGTGTGAAGTGCGGTGAGGCCCCTCAACGCAAGGTATCCAGAACAATCCGGTCCGTTCCCGGATTTTCTAGCCCTAGTCATCATGACTAGCAACGCTTTTAGATCGTCATCGGCCCATTCCTTACCGCCCTTATCCTTCTTGTACTTCGCGAAAAGTCCCGTGTCGTCATCATCATAAATTTTCCAGAATCGCTCCCACCAGTCAGCGATTTCCGCTAGAGACAGCCCCTTCCCGGGGTCCACTTGATCATTTACTAGCTTACGAACTTCAGCATTGGCTGTGAACTTCAACTGGAATCCAGTTGGCGCTTTAAAACCCGCGCGATGCAATATCGCGTGATAAACCGAAAGTCTCCGGTCATATCGGGTTTTAGCTGAGACATCGGTGTTGTAGTCTTCCGGTTTTTCAAGAACAACCGATCTAAATGCAGCCATGAATCGAGTGCCGTCGTCCGCCACGCTTGGGTGCGACCGAATGAGTTCGAAGCCACTCGATACTTCTTTATAAAAATTGACCTTTAAGACCTTAAAGCCGTCTTTCTCGACTATTGAATAGCGCTCTGTTTTTTCCTTGTACAAATCAAAAATCGCAGTCCCCGCGTCTTGAAGGTTCGCGTTGGCGTACTCACCGTTCATATCGAACACCAGCTGGCCGACAGGATATTTCGGTGAGCCATCGGCGGTAAATGGTTTAACGACCTCTTCAACGGACTCTTTCGCCACGTCAAGAACCAACGCAGCTTGTTCGCTTATCTGCTCATTTGCCTGGATGATTTTTTTTATCGTGTTGGACTTACCTGTACGCGTCATGCCAAACAGACCCGTCCTCTTTCCCGCAAAGTCGGTTGCCTTCACATAGATAGGAACCTCCTTTTCCGCGGCTTTGAAGCGCCTGCTTGAGCTGTAACGAACATGTCCGATGCGAATGTCTCCGGATCCTCCTGGAACACCAACCTCTCTGAAATTAACGATAAATTTCAGTAAATCAGACGTTGGTTTCACAACGGAGTAGTTGTGAGCGCTGAAGAAATTTTCCACGTCGGCGCCGAATCTCAACTTTCCATCATCCAGATAAAAACATCCCAAGATGGAACAAGATAGCCCACTGAATGAAAAGTCATACCGTGTGAATTGGTCTAACTTACTTCCCATAGTGCTGCCCGTTCGAATATTCTCTTTGTAATACTCGACCATCGCCCCAACGACGTCCCGCTCAGTGGGAAGAGGGGCAGGTTCACGGACCCTAAGGAGAAGAGCTTCTTCCAAATGAGGCTGCCCGGGGTCACAGTCATAGTAGGCAAGCAAAAAGCATCCTTGCGGAATCCCTTTTGCCTTCTCCTTCCACGCATCTCCAACGACTATTTTTGCTGTTGAAAAATCCAAATGAAAAGGGCGTCCTACGAACGCCCCTGTATCCCACTCCCAATCGTTGCCTTGCGAGCTCCGTTTGAAAAGATCGATGCCACCTAACTTTTCCGCTACGCTCATTTGAGACCTCCTTCTTTTTCCGACAACAAGGGATCCTTGAATCGCAATTTAGATTGCCGAACAAACTCGCGCTGAGCGTCAATGCTTAGCCATTGGCGCCCCAGCAGTGCAGACATATATCCTGTTGTGTTACTCCCTCCAAATGGGTCCAACACCAAATCTCTTTCATCGGTTAGATACTGAATGAAGAAGGAAGCTAGCCCACCGGGCATGCGTGCTGGGTGGGGTGTGATTTTTGCCTTCTTGCAAGCCTTGTGAAAAAAATCTGTCGAGGAATTATTTGCAAGCGAAAAGGCATTCGGCAATCGAACGATTCTTCCATCTTGCATACTTTCCAGTTCAAAAAAGTTATGCGCGATCGAGCCGCCCTGATCTTTCAGAAAACCCGTATCGCTAATTTGGTGTGCAGATGGCCGGCGTCCTGCGTTGTAGGCTCCCTTTTTTAGGAGGCTCTTCATTGCATTGCTATAGGGCCTCAGGACCTTCGTGTTATCAGCCTTGGGGAAATCTGACTTCGCAAGCCACCATACGTGTGTGAAGCTATCAACCGTTCTTATGCGGTCAACCGTAACCCAAGATGCCGGAGACGGCAGACGCGATGGGTTGTAGCAAACAAATTGCTGAATAAGACGAAGGCCAGCGGTGGGATGTTTAGCAAAACCAAGAAGCGCTTCCAAATGCAAAAGCGATTGAACAGGTCTTCCAGGTTCCCAGCTATTTCCGAGCTCAATGACTATCGAACCATTTGGCGCCAACATTTCTGAAAAAACGGGCGCTAACTCCGTGAACCACTTTAAGTAGTCGTCGCCTTTTAAGTTGCCATAGCTCTTTTTGTCATTCAGGGGATAGGGTGGTGAAGTTAAAAGAAGTTGAACTTTTCCCTTAACTTTCTTAAACGCATCCGAGCTAAGTAACTTAACCGAATCACCAACATAGTAAGCCCCACCATGCGTTGCGTACGCTTGCTTAGTTGTGTTGCTTGAAGGTAGCTGAATCAGTCTCTTTTTCTTTTTAACGGCTAGATCAAGGATTTCTGGGATGCTTTCCTCGGGCGCAACCAAACAATCTTCTTCCATCTTGCGCTCTGCTCGTTTTCGTTCCATATCCCCTCCCACATGGCATCTTTATAGAGATACGCGTGAAAATTTCTGAACAGTGAATACTTGCCGCGTGACCTGCTTATCAGAGGCTCATTCCAATTTCGGCATTGGCAAAATCAGGTGCTCATCACGCCGCTGAGCGTATTAGCCCACGCCTTCACGTCAACCGTCTGCGGACGACCTTCTGCGGCTTAGGCTCAAAGGAAAAGCGCTTGATTACGCATAACCATCGCATAGTAATCCATAGCCCCTAGAGCTCACAAGCTATCTCATCCAGACGCCAATATTCACGTATCGGCGTACCTAGCCATCAACGCCCCCACCCCCGGCTTGGCACACCGCTGCAACGCCAGCAACAAACCATGGTCAGGCCTGGCCACCCGGTGTCGGCTGCGCAAGTCATCCTGGATCTGCCCCAACAAGGATGCCGCCATCTCCGCATCGGCCATGGCCCTGTGGGCGCGGCCGGCTTTGGGCAGGCGGTGGTAGTCGATCAGCACGCCTAGCTTGTGGCTGGGCGCCTGGGGGTACAGCCTTCTGGCGACCAGCATGGTGCAGGCAAAGGGTTGGCTGGCTGCCTTCTCCCCTGCCAGGCCCAGCTCGGCTTCCCAGAAGCGGCGGTCAAAAGAAGCGTTGTGGGCCACCATGGGGGCGTTAGCGACAAAGCGGCTGGCTTCCCTCATCACGGTATCGGCCGCGGGTGCGGCGGCGACCATGGCGTTGCTGATGCCGGTCAGGCTTTCGACAAAGGACGGGATGTAGCGCCCGGCGTTCATGAGGCTCTGGAAGCTGTCGACCACTTTGCCGCTGGCCTGGTCCACCAGCACGATGGCGATTTCCGTCGCACGGTCGCCCATCGCCGGCGAGAGGCCTGTGGTTTCGAAGTCGATGACGGCGATGCAGTTGCTGCTCATAGCTTGCCGTCGTTGTGTTTGTTGTTGTTCATGCAAAGAAAAACACCATGAATGGACTCATGTGAGAGCTCACTCATGGTGTTCATCAAGGTCCGATCAGCGAATGCACCGAGCGGGCCAGGCCTTGTTGTTCGCTTACCTACTTATTTATAAAACGACTCGACCTTGCCTTTGAGCTTGATCATGAAGGGGTTGCCTTTGCGGTCGACCTTGTTGCCGACGGGGACCTTGATCCAGCCTTCGCTGATGCAGTATTCGGCGACGTCAAAACGTTCTTTGTCGTTAAAGCGTATGCCGACGTCGTGTTCGAAGATGGCTTTGACGAAATGCGGGCTGCGCTCGTCGGTCGAGAGGTGGTCGGGCAGCGCCGGGCGTTCGGTGGATGCTGCTGCTGCAGTTGCTGTTGTGATTTCTTCGGTCATGGGTATCAAAAGGCTGGTTGGCGTTTGTTGGCTTAAACGTCGATGTTGGCGGCGCGCAGCGCGTTCTGCTCAATGAACTCGCGGCGCGGCTCGACCTCGTCGCCCATCAGCATGGTGAAGACGCGGTCGGCTTCGATGGCGTCGTCGATCTGCACGCGTAGCAGGCGGCGCACGGTCGGGTCCATGGTGGTTTCCCAGAGCTGGGCGGGGTTCATCTCGCCCAGGCCTTTGTAGCGCTGGCGTGCCGTGGCGTTTTCGGCCTGGCCGATGAGCCATGCCATGGCCTGGCGGAAGTCGCTGATCTTTTCTTCCTTCTGGCGTTCGCCTTCGCCGCGCATAACTTTCGCGCCTTCGCTGATCAGGCCGCGGAAGGTGGCGGCGGCTTCGGCCAGGGTGGCGTAGTCGGCGCCGTGCACAAAGTCTTGTGTCAGCACGCTGCTCTTGACGTTGCCGTGGTGGCGGCGGCTGATGCGCAGGATGGGCTTGTCGTTGCGGGTGTCGAACTCGCCGGCCACTTCGGCGGGCGTGCCGGTGGTGTTGAGTTCACGCAGCTTGGCCTGCAGGGCGACGGCGGAAACTTCAGCGTCGGCCACGGTGTCGAGGTTCAGGCTCACGCCGTCGGCGATGGCGCGCAGGGCTTCGGCATCCATAAAGCCGCGCAGGCGAGCAATGACGGATTCGGCGAGCTGGTGTTTGCGGGCCAGCTCGGCCAGGGTGTCGCCGGTGAGGGTGGATTTTTCGTCGGGGCCGGTCTGCACGCTGGCGTCCTTGAGGGCGATGCGCAGCAGGAAGCCGTCGAGGGCGGCCGTGTCCTTGAGGTACTGCTCTTCTTTGCCGGCCTTGACCTTGTAGAGGGGCGGCTGGGCGATGTAGATGTGGCCGCGCTCGACGAGCTCGGGCATCTGGCGGTAGAAGAAGGTCAGCAGCAGCGTGCGGATGTGGGCGCCGTCAACGTCGGCGTCGGTCATGATGATGATGCGGTGGTAGCGCAGCTTGGCAACGTTGAAGTCGTCGGTGCCGGCCGTGCCGCCGACGCCGCCGGCCTTGCCGATGCCGGTGCCCAAGGCGGTGATCAGCGTCAGGATTTCATTGCTGGTCAGCAGCTTTTCATAGCGGGCTTTTTCGACGTTGAGGATCTTGCCGCGCAGGGGCAGGATGGCCTGGAACTTACGGTCGCGGCCCTGCTTGGCGGAGCCGCCGGCGGAGTCACCCTCGACCAGGTAGATCTCGCACATGGCGGGGTCTTTTTCCTGGCAGTCGGCGAGCTTGCCGGGCAGGCCCATGCCGTCGAGCACGCCTTTGCGGCGCGTCATGTCGCGGGCCTTGCGCGCGGCTTCGCGGGCACGCGCGGCTTCGATGATCTTGCCGACGATGATCTTGGCGTCGTTGGGGCGTTCCTGCAGGTAGTCGTGCAGCAGGCGGCTGACGATGTCTTCAACCGGGCCGCGCACTTCGCTGGAGACCAGCTTGTCCTTGGTCTGGCTGCTGAACTTGGGCTCGGGCACCTTGACGCTGAGCACGCAGCACAGGCCTTCGCGCATGTCGTCGCCGGTGACCTCGACCTTGGCTTTTTTGGCCAGCTCGCTGTCGTCGATGTATTTGTTGATGACGCGGGTCATGGCGGCGCGCAGGCCGGTCAGGTGGGTGCCGCCGTCGCGTTGGGGAATGTTGTTGGTGAAGCACAGCACCTGTTCGCTGTAGCCGCTGTTCCACTGCATGGCGACTTCGACGCCGATGTTGGTGCCCTGGTCGCTCTGGCGGTCGCCCATCGCCGCGAAGACGTTGGGGTTCAGGATGGTCTTGCCTTTGTTGATGAAATCCACAAAGCCGCGCACACCGCCGGCGCCGGAGAAGTCGTCTTCCTTGCCGGTGCGCTCGTCTTTCAGGCGAATGCGCACGCCGTTGTTAAGGAAGCTCAGTTCGCGCAGGCGCTTGCTGAGGATTTCGTAGTGGAAATCGTTGTTCTCTTTGAAGATGTCGGTGTCGGGCAGGAAGTGGACTTCGGTGCCGCGCTTGTCGGTGGCGTCCATGACCTTCATGGGTGACACGTCGATGCCGTCGACCTGTTCGATGATGCGGTTCTGCACGAAGCCGCGCGAGAACTCCATGACGTGGACCTTGCCGTCGCGGCGGATCGTCAGGCGCAGCATCTTGCTGAGTGCGTTGACGCAGCTCACGCCGACGCCGTGCAGGCCGCCGGAGACCTTGTAGCTGTTCTGGTTGAACTTGCCGCCGGCATGCAGCTCGGTCAGGGCGATTTCAGCGGCCGAGCGTTTGGGCTCGTGCTTGTCGTCCATCTTGATGCCGGTGGGGATGCCGCGGCCGTTGTCGGTGACGCTGACGGAGTTGTCGGTGTGGATGGTGACGACGATGTCGTCGCAATGGCCGGCCAGGGCTTCGTCGATTGAGTTGTCGACGACCTCGAAGACCAGGTGGTGCAGGCCGGTGCCGTCGGAAGTGTCGCCGATGTACATGCCGGGGCGCTTGCGCACGGCTTCCAGGCCTTCGAGGATCTGGATGGAGCCTTCACCATAGGCTTCGGACGCGCCGGCCTGGTTGGTGTCGATCTTGGGCTGGAAATTGGAGCTTTCCTCGGTGGCTGCGCCTTCGGACACATGCACCTGTTCGGCTTCGTTCACTTTGTTTTCTTCAGTCATATCCGGCTTCTCTTCCGATCTTTTTATCGATCATTTATCGAATTGCTTCGATTTCTTCAATCTCTTGAATGACCAAACCCGCGGAAGGTCGCGGGTCTGTCTGGGTTCTGGAGGTGTGCTGTGCGCTAGATGCGCATCGGCATCACCACGTATTTGAAGGCCGCATCGTCGGGGATGGTCAGCAGCGCGGAGCTGTTGGAGTCAGCCAGTTCGATCTTCACCATGTCCTGGTCCATATTGGCCAGGGCGTCGATCAGGTAGGTGACGTTGAAGCCGATTTCGATGGCGTCGCCGCCGTAGTCGATGTCGAGCTCGTCGACGGCTTCTTCCTGCTCGGCATTGTTGGAGGCCACGCGCAGGGTGCCGGGCTCGATGTTCAGGCGCACACCCTTGAACTTCTCGCTGGTCAAAATCGCGGTGCGCTGCAGGCTGGCCAGCAGGGGCACGCGGCCCAGGGTAATGATGTTTTTGTGGTTCTTGGGGATCACGCGGTTGTAGTCGGGGAACTTGCCTTCGACCAGCTTGGTGACGAACTCCATGCCTTCAAAGCTGAACTTGGCCTGGTTGCCGGCGAACTGCATCTCGATGGCGCCCTCTTTGTCGCTGAGCAGGCGCTGCATTTCGAGCACCGTCTTGCGCGGAAGGATGACTTCCTGCTTGGGCACTTCGACGTCGAGCATGGCCGAGGAAAAAGCCAGGCGGTGGCCGTCGGTGGCGACCAGGCTCAGCTGCTTGCCTTCGGCGACGAACAGGATGCCGTTGAGGTAGTAGCGGATGTCATGGACGGCCATGGCGAAGGAGACCTGGTTGAGCAGCTCCTTGAGCACCTTTTGCGGCACCGAGAAGCCGGGGCCGAAGTTGGCGGCTTCCTGGACCAGGGGGAAGTCTTCGGCGGGCAGGGTCTGCAGCGTGAAGCGGCTTTTGCCGCCCTTGAGGATCAGCTTGTTCTGCGAGGACTCGAGCGAGACGGTCTGGTCGCTGGGCATGGAACGCAGGATGTCGATGAGCTTGCGGGCACCCACGGTGGTGGTGAAGTTGCCGGCATCGCCGTCGAGCTCGGCCGTGGTGCGGATCTGGATTTCGAGGTCGCTGGTGGTGAGCTGCACTTGAGCGCCGGTTTTGCGGATCAGGACGTTGGCCAGAATCGGCAAGGTGTGCCTGCGCTCAACGATGCCGGCGACCGATTGCAGTACCGACAAAACTTTATCCTGGGTTGCTTTCAGAACGATCATGACTTCCTCTGTATATATCTTTAATTCTTTAATTCAAATTAGTAGTAGTAGATAAGGGCAGCGCCAATCTGTGGATAGCGCCATTTTCCCCTTTTTGATCAACCACTTGGCGTTTGTTTAACCATGTGTCCAGATACCGTGGAAGCCTGCTGCCGGATATGAACAACTTTCGATTGTCATCTGCTTCTGTGGATAAACCATGGGTTGTTCAAAAGTTGTCCCCAAACTTGTTGCGAAGGCATTTAAGCCGGGGATTGGGCCTGAAAAACTGAGCGCTAAAGGATTCATTTGCCATATTTGCGATGGGTGCCATATAGAGGGAGCGCTTTCAGCCCTTCAGGGTCTGCTCCAGCACATGCAGCTGCTGGTTGAGTTCGGTCATCTGCTGGCGCTCTGCGGACATCTTGCGGACGGCGTGCAGCACCGTGGTGTGGTCGCGGCCCCCAAAGAGCTCGCCGATCTCGGGCAGGCTCTTCTGGGTCAGTTCCTTGGCTAAATACATGGCGATCTGGCGCGGCCGGGCGATGCTGGCGGGCCGTTTCTTGGAATACATGTCGGCGACCTTGATCTTGTAATAGTCGGCGACGGTTTTCTGGATGTTCTCGACGCTGATCTGCCGGTTCTGGATGGACAGCAGGTCGCGCAGGGCCTCCCGGGCCAGCTGGATGGAGATTTCCTTGAGGTTGAAGCGGGAGTAGGCCAGGATCTTGCGCAGCGCGCCTTCGAGCTCGCGCACATTGGAGCGCACGTTCTTGGCGACGAAGAAGGCGACTTCTTCGGGCATGGAGGCGCCTTCGGCCTCGGCCTTGCGGATCAGGATGGCGACGCGCATTTCGAGTTCGGGCGGCTCGATGGCGACCGTGAGGCCGGAATCGAAGCGCGACACCAGGCGCTCGTGGATATCCGTGAGGCCCTTGGGATAAGTGTCGCTGGTCATCACAATGTGCGACTTTTTGGTCAGCAAGGCCTCGAAAGCGTTAAAAAACTCTTCCTGGGTGCGGTCCTTGTTGGCGAAGAACTGGACGTCGTCAATCAGCAGCAAATCCAGGGAGTGGTAACGCTCCTTGAATTCATCAAAAGTCTTGCGCTGGTAAGCTTTAACCACATCTGAAACAAACTGTTCAGCGTGGATGTAGAGAACTTTGGCGTTGGGGTTGTCGGCCAGCAGTTTATTGCCGATGGCGTGCATCAGATGGGTCTTGCCCAAACCGACGCCGCCGTAGATAAAAAGCGGGTTGTAAAGCTGGCCCAGGCTGCTGGAAACATGCAGCGCGGCGGCACGGCCCATGCGGTTGGCCGTGCCTTCAATCAGGGTGTCGAAGGTCAGCGCGCTGTTGAGGCGGTTTTTAAACGGCGCGCCGGCGGCTTCTTCGGGCACGCCCAGGCCGACCGGCTCGGGAATATTCGAGCCTTCGAAGCTGCGAATCAATGATGCAGATTTTACGGGCGCTTCACGAGGAGCGAGCGCTAACTCAAGCGGTATGCTCTGGCCGGAAATCTTCTCGAGCAGGGCTGAAATACGGCCGGCGTACTGTGCGCGCACCCAGTCCAGCTTGAAGCGATTGCCCACCAGAACGGTGACTTTGGAGAGGTCGGCCGCGACGTTGACCACCAAGGGACGGATCCAGGTGTTGAACTGCTGCTCGGGTAATTCCTGCGCCAGATGGTCGACGCAGCTTTGCCACAAGTCCTGGCTCAGGTTTTGGACGGATGCCTCACTCATGCTGGTTTTTGCCGGGTTGCCGGCCTGGCAGAAGAGGCCGGGCGGCGTGTCGCTGCTTGTGGATATTGTTAATTTTGAGCACCGGCAATTGTAGTCCGGACGGGGAGTTATCCACAAAATAATTGCTTCGGGTTTCAACCTATTTCGGGCTCCCCCAGCGGGGGTTCGGCCGGCTCCGGCGGCGCCCGGCGGACCGGCCAGGGGCTTCTCAGCCTTTACCCCCAATGAGCGGGCTAACTTGTTGCCAGCGTTGGGAAATCTGCGATAATCATGGGTTTCCCTGATTCGCAGCGGGTTTGATACCTGTTTGCAGACTTGCAGAGTTGGTTGTGTTGTACGGCCACCAAGATCATTCGAATCGCCCAGGGGGAAGCTTTGCAGCTGACCGGCTAACAAGCTAATAGGCTGACAAGCAAACAGGACCAGGACTCATCATGAAACGCACATACCAACCTTCCAAAGTCAAACGCGCCCGTACGCACGGCTTCCTGACGCGCATGAAAACGCGCGGCGGCCGCGCAGTGATCGCTGCACGCCGCGCCAAAGGCCGCAAACGCCTGGCTGTCTAAGCCTGTCGTTTTTGCTGGCCATCCGCAGTTTTTCGAACTGACGCCTGGCGCTCGTGCAGCGGCTTCAAACCCGTTCCCAGTTCCAGGCAGTCCTTGCCGGCGCCATCGTTGCAAAAACAGTGCATTTCGCATTGCACCGCAATGCGCTCGATGCCCAGCCCGTGCAAGCCGAATCCGGCAGCCTTGTTGATGTCCCCGCGGCAAGGTCGCTGTTCCCCGTCCAGGACGTCTGGCTCGGGGCGATGGTTCCCAAACGCTGGGCCAAACGGGCTGTCACGCGCAACGCCATCAAACGCCAGATCTACACCGTGAGCGCTGATTTTTCGCATCAGTATCCCCAGGCCGCGTATGTGGTCCGCTTGCGGCGTGATTTTTCGCGCAAAGAATTCATCAGCGCCACTTCCGAGCCGCTCAAGCAGGCCGTGCGCGCCGAAGTCCAGGCCTTGATGCAGGCGGGGGCCAAAGCGCCATGAATCCCGTGCTGGCCGCCGCCGTCCGCCTGCCGCAAACGCTGTTGATCGGCCTGGTCAAAGGCTATCGCCTGCTGCTCAGCCCCTGGCTGGGCTCGGCCTGCCGCTTCGAGCCCACCTGTTCCGCCTATTCCCTTGAGGCGCTGCAGCAGCACGGCGCTGCCGTCGGCAGCTACCTCACCTTGCATCGCCTGGCCCGTTGCCACCCCTGGTGTGAAGGCGGGCACGATCCGGTGCCGCCGGCCGCCTCAGCGGCGCGTCCTTTCTCTCTCTTTTCCCGCCTGGCCACACCCGTGGCCCCTACCCCTTCTAAAAAGACGCCGTCATGAACGACATCCGCCGCACCATCTTGTGGGTGATTTTTGGTTTCTCCATGGTCCTTCTGTGGGACCAGTGGCAGGTTTTCAACGGCCACAAGGCGACCTTCTTCCCCTCGAGCACGCAGTCCGCCAAGGCCCCCGCCGTGGGCGCCTCCGCACCGGCTGCCGGCGCCTCGGCATCTTCGGTGCCCGCGCCCCAGGCTTCTTCGAATGCGGCTCCGGCCACGCCCGGCGCCGTGCCCGCAGGCGCCCCGAGCACCGCGCCCGCGGCGACCAAAGAGCGTGTGGTGGTGAGCACCGACGTGCTCGCGCTGACCTTTGACAGCGAAGGCGGCACCCTGGTGCACTCGGCCTTTGCCAAATACAAAGACCAGACGCACAAGGACCAGGGTTTTGTGCTGCTGGATGAAAGCGCCAACCGCGTTTACGTGGCGCAGACCGGCCTGATCGGCAGCGGCAGCCTTCCCACGCACAAGACCCTGATGAAGGTCGTCCCCGGTGAGCGTTCGCTCAAGGAAGGCCTGAACGAGCTCGAAGTCAAGTTCGAGTCGGCCGACGTCGGCGGCGTCAAGCTGGTCAAGACCTATACGCTCAAACGCGGCGCCTACGACATCGCGGTGCGCCACGACATCGTCAACACCGGCACGGCGGCTGTTTCGCCGCAGCTGTACCTGCAGCTCGTGCGCGACGGCAACAAGCCGCCCGGAGAGTCCTCCTTCTATTCCACCTTCACCGGCCCGGCGATATACACCGATGCCAAGAAGTACCAGAAGGTCGAGTTCAAGGACATTGAAAACAACAAGGTCGACGTCGAGAAACAGGCCAGCAACGGCTACGCCGCCATGGTGCAGCATTACTTTGCCTCGGCCTGGATTCTGGGCGACGGCGTCAAGCGCGACCTGTTTTTCCGCAAGGTCGACACCAACCTCTACGCCGTCGGCATGATCACGCCGCTGGACGTGATCGCCCCCGGTACGACCAAGACCATTGATTCGAAGTTCTTCGTCGGTCCGCAGGAAGAAAAAACCCTGGAAGCCATTTCCCCCGGCCTGGAGCTGGTCAAGGACTACGGCTGGCTCACCATCCTGGCCAAGCCCTTGTATTGGCTGCTCGACAAGCTGCATGGCTTTATCCACAACTGGGGCTGGTCCATCGTGGCGCTGGTGCTGCTGCTGAAGGTCGCTTTCTACTGGCTCAATGCCAAGGCTTACGCCAGCATGGCCAAGATGAAGGCCATCAATCCCAAGATCATGGAAATGCGCGAACGCCTGAAAGACAAGCCGCAGGAAATGCAGCAGGCGATGATGAAAATCTACCGTGAGGAAAAGGTCAACCCCATGGGCGGCTGCTTCCCGATCATGATCCAGATCCCGGTGTTCATTGCGCTGTACTGGGTGCTGCTGTCCAGCGTCGAGATGCGCAACGCGCCCTGGATCCTGTGGATCCACGACCTTTCAGCGCCCGATCCTTTCTTTATCCTGCCCGTTGTGATGACGCTCACGACCATGCTGCAGACGGCGCTCAACCCCGCGCCGCCGGACCCGATGCAGGCCAAGCTGATGTGGTTCATGCCGCTGATCTTCAGCGTGATGTTCTTCTTCTTCCCGGCCGGCCTGGTGCTGTACTGGATCACCAACAACATCCTGTCGATCGCGCAGCAGTGGGTCATCAACACCCGCATGGGCGTGCCGCCACAGTTCAACCTGCCTAAATTCAGGTAAGGCGGACAGGGAATAAAAAAATCGGGCCGCTTCGCGGCCCTTTTTCTTGGGAAATCGCCTGGGGGGCGGGCCCTGCCCTCAGGCGGCCCCGCCGGGCGTTTGCCCCTTAATATCTACCTCTACCACCATGCTGGCCCGACACCACGACCCCATTGTTGCCATTGCCACCGCGCCGGGCCGCGGGGCCGTGGGCATCGTGCGTGTGTCGGGCAAACACATCGCGCCCGTCATTGAAGCGATTTGCGGCCGCGCGCTGCAGCCGCGCCAGGCAAGCTACCTGCCCTTCCGGGACGCGCACGGTGCGGCCATAGACCAGGGGCTGGCCCTGCATTTCCCGGCGCCGCATTCCTATACCGGCGAAGATGTGCTGGAGTTGCAGGCGCATGGCGGCTCCGTGGTGCTGCAGCTGCTGCTGGCGCGCTGCCTCGAAGCCGGCGCGGTGCCGGACCCGGTGACAGGCCAGGCGGCGGTGCCGCGGCTGCGTGTGGCGCAACCCGGCGAATTCACCGAACGCGCCTTCCTCAACGACAAGATAGACCTGGCGCAAGCCGAGGCGATCGCCGACCTCATAGACGCGAGCACCGAAACCGCGGCGCGCTCGGCGGCGCGTTCGATGTCGGGCGAGTTTTCGCTGGCGGTCAACACGCTGCTCGAGCAGCTGATCCATTTGCGCATGCTGGTCGAAGCCACGCTGGACTTTCCCGAGGAAGACATCGACTTCCTGCAGAAGGCCGACGCGCAGGGCCAGCTTGAGCGCCTGCAAACGACGCTGGCCGGCGTGATGCAGCGTGCCGTGCAGGGCGCGCTGCTGCGCGAGGGCATCAAGGTCGTGATCGCGGGCCAGCCCAATGCGGGCAAGAGCTCGCTGCTCAACGCACTGGCCGGCGCCGAGCTCGCCATCGTCACGCCGATTGCCGGCACCACGCGCGACAAGGTGTCGCAGCTGATCCAGATCGAAGGCGTGCCGCTACACGTGGTGGACACCGCCGGCCTGCGCGAGGCGCTTGATGAAGTGGAAAAAATCGGCGTGGAACGCGCGTGGGCTGAAATCGCCAGCGCCGACGCCGTGCTCTTCCTGCATGACCTGACCCGGCACACCGCTGATTACCTGGCCGCCGACGCGCACATCGCGCAGGTGCTGGGCCGCGAATTGCCGCGCAACACACCCATCATTGATGTCTGGAACAAGTCCGATGCGGCGGGCGCGGAGCTGCTGGGCACGATCAGCGGCGGAGTGTTGATCTCCGCCAAAACCGGCGCCGGCCTGCAGGACCTGCGCCGCCGGCTGCTGGAGGTCGCGGGCTGGCAGGCGGTGCCTGAAGGCGTGTTCATGGCCCGTGAGCGCCATGTGCGTGCTTTGAACCAGGTGCAAGAGCAACTCGTGAAAGCCGGCGCACAACTTCATGCCGTGCAACCGGCGCTGGATTTGCTCGCCGAGGATTTGCGGCAGGCCCAAATGCATCTCGGCGAAATCACCGGCACGTTCACGCCGGACGACCTTCTGGGCGAAATTTTCTCGAGATTCTGCATCGGAAAGTAATGAACCGGCGACAGGCGGGTGCCGTGCACGGACCAGCGGTCACAGACCCTCGGTAATGGTCAAAAATGGCCTTCTCTCGAGGGGAAATTACAAAATCAGACCCTCCTGTATCAGGTGTAAGCGGGCGTTAGTGGCCCTTGCTGCGCTTGTAATGCGAAGGTATCTTCCGTTGCACTATGAACGCTCCACTCCCCGCCGCCATCCGTTTTGACATCCAGGGCCTTGCCCAGGCCATCCTGCATTGCCACGCCAGCGATGCCTTGCGGTGCCAATTCAACCAGCCGCACTGGGACATCCTGGCCAGCTACCTGCAGCCCTTTGCGCTGAACAGCGGCCAGGTGTTGATGGAGCAAGGCGCGCTGGACCGCACGCTGTACTTTGTCGAAAGCGGCACCTTGAGTGTTCATTACGAGGATGAAAAAGCGCGTGTGCGCATGGCGCTGGTCGGCGCCGGCACGGTGCTCGGCGAAGGCGCGTTTTTCTCGCACATGCCGCGTAGCGCCACGGTGCATGCTTCCACCCCCTGCAAGCTCTGGTGCCTGACTCCTATGCGCTTCCTGGAATTGGCCAACCGCCACAGCCCCATCGCACTGGAGCTGACCATGGCCATGGGTTCGGTGATGGCCAAGCGCCTGTACAACCGTCCCAAGCGCGTCGCGGTGACCTGAGGCGAAATGCGGGCGCATTCATAGCTCGCACAGCAGTTATCAGAAGACGGCTTCTTGAAAACTAAAGGTTTCGTCGACCAAATGGCAAACCGGCAACGCGCGTGATTTTTTACCGTGCGGTGCTGCGGGCGATTCGATAAAGTCATCCTTAATCAACCGCCAAACAACAGCGTTCCGGATTTGTGGGCATTGCTTACAGACTTGGCGCCCCGCCTTGACGGAAAATGCAGTTTCATTACAAGAACGCCGAACATGTCTTTTCTACACTGGTTTTCCAGCAAGCCGCAGCAAGCCAAATCTTCTTCCGCGGAGGAGCACAAGCGCGCCTCCGCCGGGCGTGACAAGTCACCTCCCTCCATCCCGGGCCGGCTCCCTGTCGAACCTGTCATGCCCGGTGACGGCACCAAGCTCAAGCGCCATGCCCGCCGCGAACAGTTGTATATCGCGATTCGCGAATCCATGACACGCTCCGGCGTGCTGTCCGCCAGCTATAAATTCAAGGTGCTCTCGCTGGACCAGCGCGGCAACGAGTTCCTGGTCATGATGGACCTTGCCAAAGCCTTCGGCCGCCCCACGGAGCAGCTCGGTGAGATTGAAACGCTGATCATCCAGAATGCCAGGGCGCGGTTCGAAATCACGGTGCCGGCGGTGTACTGGCGCATCGATGAAACAGCGGTGGTGGTCAAACCCAAGCCCCTTGCCCAGGACGCGCCGCCACAAAGCGCGGCAGTCCCCGCGGCCGCCGCGGCCGATACGGTGGTCAAGTCCGCCAGGCCGGGCGCTCCGCGCTACGAGCCCATCCAGGCCGACGAAGTGGCCGCGTTCAAGCAGGCCCTGCAGGCCGCGTCCGCCCAGGGGCCGGCCGCCGCCGCGCCCGAGAACAACGCCAAGGACGGGGTCAAGGTCAAAAGCGGACCGCGTTCCTATGCATTGCTGACCGGCTTCGAAGACACGGAGATGCCGGAATCGCCGGCTTCGCCGGCGCTCAGCAGCACGCAGTACGGCGACCTGATCTAGGCGCTCACTGCGCCGGCCGGACGCCGGCGGCGTTCAATGCCCGGCGAAATCCACCAGCGTGAACAAAGGCAGGCCCGCGGCCCGCAGCTTCGCCGACCCGCCCAGTTCGGGCAAATCCACAATGGCCGCGCCTTCGGTCACGGTGGCGCCCAGCTTCTCGAGCAGCTTTTTGCCGGCCATCATGGTGCCGCCGGTGGCGATCAGGTCGTCGATCAACAGGACCTTGTCACCGGCTTTCACGGCGTCGGTGTGCAGCTCCACGGTGGCACTGCCGTATTCCAGCTCGTAGGTTTCCTGCACCGTGGTGAAGGGCAGCTTGCCTTTCTTGCGGACAGGCACAAAACCGACATTCAGCTCATAGGCCACCACGGCACCCAGGATGAAGCCGCGAGCGTCCAGCCCGGCCACCACGTCGGGACGCAGCGCCGGGTCCATGTAGCGGTGCACAAAAGCGTCTATCAGGACGCGGAACACCTTGGGGTTTTGCAGCAGCGGCGTGATGTCGCGAAACTGCACCCCCGGCGCGGGCCAGTCCGGCACGGTGCGGATGTGGTCTCGCAGGTACTCGCTCGCGGACTGTTTTGGCATGGCAAACACTTTCAGGAAACGCCGGTATCCCGGCTGGCCGCGAATGCGCACAGCACCGGCAGCACCCCCAGCAACAAGGCCGCGGGCAACAGCAACAACAGCACGCCCGCGGCGGCGGCAAGCTGGCCGCCCAGCAGCTTCAACAGGGACATCAAAAGAAAAGCCACAAGGAGTGCGGCGGCGGCAAGGGCCAGCAGGCTGAAGACGGCCACGGCAATGCTTGCCCAGCGCTGCGGCGAAGTCTGCATGACCAGGTGCAGGCTGCTTTTCGCGGAGAGCCCGTCGATCAGCAATGCCGGCAGGAACACCCAGAGGCAGGGTACCCACGCGGCGGGCCACAAAAGGAAGGACAGAGGCCCCACAAGGTAAGACCCGGCCACCAGTACGAGGCCTGCGGCCGCGAGGGGCAGCGAGACCCCAAAAATCCTGCCTGCCGATGCGGCCCAGCCCAGCGCCAGTTCCGTGAACGGCACGCTGGGCCGCAGAGCTACGCGCCAGGCCAGCAGCAGGATGGTGCACAGGAACAATGAAAGCACGAGCAAAGACAGCACCAGGCTCAACACATCGCCGGAACCCAGCCAGGCGGTGGCCAGGCTTTCCAGCAGGGCCAGGCCGAGCCACAGCAGAGGGCGTGCAAACAACAGGCCGGTACCCTGTTTCAGCCAGCGGGACCCGGTCAGCCATGCGCGATTCCAGTCGATACCTGCCATGGCGGTCGGCCTAGCCTCTCAGCAGTTTTTCTTCGGCGATCGCCAGCGCGGCGGACCGCCCTGACAGCACCAGGGTGTCACCGCCCTCCAGCCGGGTTTCATCATCGGCCTGCAGCGTCTTGCCGTTGTTGCGCCGCAGGCTGACGACACGAACGCCCACCGCCTGCAGCGCCAGGGCGGCCAGGGGCTTGCCGGCGGAGCGGTTTCCCAGCGGCAAGGTCACGGTGGACAGCCGCTCCTGCTCCAGCTCATTGACCGTGTCGTCGTCGGCGCCGCGGAAGTAGCCGCGTAGCAGGTTGTAGCGCGCGTCGCGCTGGTCCTGCACCACGCGGATCACACGGCGCATGGGCACGCCCACCAGCGCGAGCGCGTGGCTGGCGAGCATCAGGCTGCCCTCGATGGCTTCAGGCACCACTTCGGTGGCGCCGGCCGCCTGCAGCTTTTCCAGGTCGTGGTCGTCCACCGTGCGCACGATCACCGGCACCGTGGGCGCATGGGCGCGCGTGTTGGCCAGTACCTTGAGGGCGCTGGCCGTGTCCAGGTAGGTGATGACCACCGCGCTGGCGCGCGCCAGGCCGGCGGCCATCAGGGCTTGCAGGCGCACGGCGTCGCCGAACACCACGGAGTCGCCGGCGGCGGCGGCCTGCCGCACGCGGTCGGGGTCCAGGTCCAGTGCCATGTACTGGATGCCTTCGCGTTCCAGCATGTGGCCCAGGTTCTGGCCGCAGCGGCCGTAGCCGCAGATGATCACGTGCTTGTTGGCGTTGATGGACTTGCGCGCGATGGTGGTCATCTGCAGCGACTGCTGCAGCCATTCGCTGGAGACCAGCTTCATCACGATGCGGTTGCTGTACATGATGATGAAAGGCGTGGCCAGCATGGACAGCACCATGCTGGCCAGGATGGGGTTCAGCAGGGCCGGCGGCACCAGGTGGTTCTGCTGGGCCAGCGTGAGCAGCACGAAGCCGAACTCGCCGGCCTGGGCCAGGTAGAGGCCGGTGCGCAGCGATACGCCGGCGGTGGCGCCCAGCGCGCGGGCCAGCGCGGTGACCAGCACCAGCTTGAAGACAACGGGCAGCGTCATCAGCAGCAGCACCAGCGGCCAGCGCTCCAGCACCAGGCGCCAGTCGAGCAGCATGCCGATGCTGATGAAGAACAGGCCCAGCAGGACGTCGTGGAAGGGCCGGATGTCGGTCTCGACCTGGTGCTTGTATTCGGTTTCGGAAATCAGCATGCCGGCGATGAAAGCGCCCAGCGCCAGGCTCAGGCCGGCGCGTTCTGTCAGCCAGGCCAGCGCCAGCGTGACCAGCAGCAGGTTGAGCACGAAGAGCTCTTCGCTTTTGCGCCGCGCCACGATGGTGAGCCACCAGCGCATGACGCGTTGCCCGCCCGTCAGGAGCAGCCCCACCAGGACGGCAGCCTTGAGCCCGGCGATGGCCAGCGCCATGAGAAGCGCGTCGGCGGGCGCGCCCAAGGCGGGAATCAGCACCAGCAGCGGCACCACGGCCAGATCCTGGAACAGCAGCACGCCCATGATGCGCTTGCCGTGTTCGGACTCCAGCTCGAGCCGCTCCGACAGCAGCTTGACGACGATGGCGGTGCTGCTCATGGCGATCGCGCCGGACAGCGCCAGCGCGGTCTGCCAGCCCATGGTCCAGAGGCTGGGCGCCATGCTGGCGAGGAACAAGGAGCCCACCGTGGCCAGCACGATGGTGAGCGCCACCTGCAGCAGTCCCAGGCCGAACACGTGGCGCCGCATGGAGCGCAGCTTGGGCAGGTTGAATTCGAGCCCTATCACGAACATCAGGAACACCACGCCGAACTCGCCGAGGTGCCGCACGCCGTCGGAATTCTGCGCCAGCGCCAGCGCGTTGGGGCCTATGACCACGCCGACGGCCAGGTAGCCCAGCATGGGCGGCAGCTTGAGCGAACGGCACGCGACCACGCCCAGCACGGCGGCCAGCAGGTACAGCAGGGTCAGTTCAAGCGCGCTCATGCGCCGATGGTAGCTGAGGAAGTCCGGGCGGCATGGGCCTTTGTGCGCCTCTATAGAATGCAGCCATGAACCCGGACCCCGTGAAAATTGACGCCGAGCAGGTGCTGGACCTGGCCCGCAAGACCTTTGAGATAGAAGCCGCTGCCGTGATGGGTCTGGCGCAGCGCCTGGGCGGCGAATTTGCCCAGGCGGTTGAATTGGTACTGGCCTGCCCGGGCCGCGTGGTGGTCATGGGCATGGGCAAAAGCGGCCACATAGGCCGCAAGATCGCGGCCACGCTGGCCTCCACCGGCACCCCCGCCATGTTTGTGCATCCGGCCGAAGCCAGCCATGGCGACCTGGGCATGATCACCGGCCAGGACGTGGTGCTGGCGATCTCCAACAGCGGCGAAAGCGAGGAACTCACGGTGATCCTGCCGGTGCTGAGCCGCCAGGGCGTGCCCATGATCGCCATCACCGGCGGCGCCCAGTCCGCGCTGGCGCGCTACGCGCGCGTCACGCTCGACAGCAGCGTCGCGCTGGAAGCCTGCCCATTGAACCTGGCGCCGACGGCCAGCACCACCGCCCAGCTCGCCATGGGCGATGCGCTGGCCGTGGCGCTGCTCGACGTGCGCGGCTTCAAGGAAGAGGACTTTGCCCGCTCGCACCCGGGCGGCGCGCTGGGCCGCAAGCTGCTGACGCACGTCAGCGACGTGATGCGCAGCGGCGACGACGTGCCGCAGGTGCGGCCCGACACCAGTTTCACCGACCTCATGCGCGAGATGAGCGTCAAGGGCCTTGGGGCCTCCGCCGTGGTCGACGGCGCGCGGCGCGTGCTCGGCATTTTCACCGACGGCGACTTGCGCCGCCTGATCGAAAAAGGCGTGGACCTGCGCAGCAGCAAGGCCGGTGACGTGATGCATGCCGACCCGCGCACCGTGCGGGCGGATTCGCTGGCGGTTGAAGCGGTCGCGTTGATGGAGCAGCATCGCATCACCAGCGTGCTGGTGGTCGACGAGGCCGGCGTGCTGTGCGGCGCGCTCAACACCAACGACCTGATGCGCGCGAAAGTCATCTGATGGCTGTCACGCCTGTCCTGAACTTCGCTCCCGAACTGCTGCTGCGTGCGCAGGGGGTCAAGGTGGCTTTTTTTGACGTCGATGGCGTGCTGACCGACGGCGGCCTGTATTTCTCGGAGTACCCAGACGGCCATCCGCTGGCCCAGCCCGGCGGTGGCTACCGCCCCGCTGGTGAAATCATCAAACGCTTCAACACGCTGGACGGCCACGGCCTGAAATTGTTGCAGCGCTGCGGCATCACCCCGGTGATCATCACCGGGCGTGACAGCCATGTGCTGCGCGCCCGCCTGCAGGCGCTGGGCATTGCGCATGCGTATTTCGGCACTGAAGACAAGCGACCCGCGGCCGAAACCACACTGCAGGCGTTGGGCCTGGATTGGACCGCGGCGGCCGCCATGGGCGACGACTGGCCGGACCTGCCGGTGATGTCCCGCGTAGCCTTGAGCTGCGCGCCGTCCAATGCGCACGCGGAAGTCTTGGCGCAAGCCCACCATGTCACGCGGGTGCCGGGTGGCCAGGGCGCGGCGCGCGAGTTCTGCGACCTGTTGCTCGTCGCAAGCGGGCGCTACGCCGAGCTCCTTGAGGAATACCGCCAATGACGACCGCGACGCAGAACTCAGGCGCGGGCCGCAGCGGCCCGTTCCGGCCGCTCAGGAGGGCCTGGCGCAGCTTGCTGCGCGTGTGGGACAGCATGGCCATCTATATGCCGCTGCTGATGATGGGCGCGCTGGCGCTGGGGACCTACTGGCTGGTGCGCAACACGCCCATTTTCAGCACGCCGGAAGCCGTGCGCGAAGCCAGCCACGACATTGACTATTTCATGCGCAAGTTCACCGTCAAGACTTTTGACGAGGGCGGCCAGCTCAAGAGCGAGATCTACGGCATCGAGGCCAGGCATTTCCCGGACACCGACATTCTTGAGATCGACCAGGCGAGGATCCGCAGCATCAGCCCCGACGGCCGCATCACCGTCGCCACGGCCAACCGCGCTTATTCCAACGGCGACGGCTCGGAAGTGCAGCTGGCCGGCAATGCGCGGGTGGTCAGGGAAGCCAGCACGGATGCCAGCGGCAAGGAAACGCCGCGCATGGAGTTTCGCGGCGAGTTCCTGCATGCTTTCCTGAACGACGAGCGCGTGAAATCCCACAAGCCCGTGTTGCTGATCCGCGGCACCGACCAGTTTGTCGGTGACACTTTCGCGTATGACAACCTGGACCAGGTGGCCGACCTCAAGGGCCGCGTCCACGGCATCCTGGTGCCCCGCTCCGCGGCGAGCGCTGCGGGCCTTCCCAGCTTGACCTTGCCGACGGCACCATCGGCGCCGGCAAGTTCCACCAGACCGGCCACGCCTTAGCGGCCGGCTTTTTTAACGGCCGCCTATGTCCAGACTCGTATTCATCACCGGAGCGTCCAGCGGCATAGGCCAGGCACTGGCCATGCGGTTTTATTCAGCGGGCTACCGGCTGGCGCTGGCCGCGCGCCGCACGGCGGAGGTCCAGGCCTGGGCAGAGGCCAACGCCCTTGGCGCGGGCCGCTACCAGGTCTACAGCGCCGATGTGGCCGACACCGACAGCATCGTCGCGGCAGGCCTGGCCTGCGTGGCCGCGCAAGGCGTGCCCGATGTCGTGATCGCCAACGCCGGCATCAGCGTCGGCATGGACACCGCCGTGCGATCTGACCTGGACGTGATGGCGCAAACCTTTGCGACCAACAACGTCGGCGTGGCGGCTACCTTCCATCCCTTCATGGCCGGCATGGCGGCGCGTGGAAGCGGTACGCTGGTGGGCATAGGCAGCGTGGCCGGCATACGCGGCCTGCCCGGCCACGGCGCGTATTGCGCCAGCAAGGCGGCGGTCATCGCGTATTGCGAAAGCCTGCGCGGTGAGCTGCGCCCCAGCGGCGTGAAAGTGGTGACGATCTGCCCCGGCTATATCGATACGCCGCTGACCCGCGAAAACCGTTACCCCATGCCCTTCCTGATGAAGGTCGACACGTTCGCCGACAAGGCGTTCGCGACCATTCATGGGGGACACAGTTATCGCGTAATTCCCTGGCAAATGGGCATCGTGGCCAAGCTGATGCGCCTGCTGCCCAACGCGCTGTTTGACAAGGCCGTGGCCGGGCGCGCGCGCAAGCATCGCCAGGATGAGCGCTGACCGCGCTTTTCTCAGGCCGAAAAGCAAAAAGGCGTCAAAACCGAAGTCTTGAAGCCTTTTTAGCGCTCTTTCAGCCGGGGCTGAAGAGCGGGTTCAGCAGGGCTTAGTAGCCGCCGCGTCCACCACCACCGCCGCCGCCTGAACGGCCACCGCCGCTACCGCCGCCGCCGTAAGGGCTGCGGAAACCGCCGTCGCTGCCGCCGCCGGAACGACCACCACCGCCGCCGCCGTAGCCACCACCGCCGGAGCGATCGCCGCCACCGCCGTAGCCGCCACCACCGCCGCCGAAGCCGCCGGTACGGGGAGGACGTGCCTCCATCGGACGGGCTTCGTTCACCACGACGCTACGGCCGCCCAGAGGCTGGCCGTTCATGCCGTTGATGGCTGCCTGGGCTTCTGCATCGCTGCCCATTTCGACAAAGCCAAAGCCCTTGGAGCGACCCGTGTCGCGTTCCATCATGACTTTAGCGCTGGTGACAGCGCCGAATTGGCCAAAAGATTGTTGCAGGTCTTCGTCGCGAACCGAGTAAGGCAGGTTGCCGACGTAAAGTTTGTTGCCCATGAAGGGACTCCTCTAAAACACAAAAACAAAAGCGATGGGGTCCCGAAAGCACAACAAATCTTGATACGTACCGCTGTAGCGCGCGAAACTGACCGATCACCTAACGTGTGCGAATGCTGGCATTCGCACCGGCATATTATGCTCGACGAAAATAAAACACAATCCTCTAGCGTTACTACCTAGACTGCGCCAGCCCGCATGAACAGGGGCTCTCCGGCCTCTTGTGGTGCCAGCTGGAGCCGGGTTTTTGCGGCCAAAGCGAGTCCATAACGAGTGGCGACGGCAAGCCAAAATGAAGCATAAAGACTTCCATGCCTTGCCAACCTCCAACGGACTTGACTTCTGAAAATTCTTTTTAAAAAACAAGCCGCAACTGATTTACGAGCTAAGTTAGTGCCTACATTGAAAAAATCGATGTCATAAAAACCAGAGCCGTGCTGGTTTATTGGGCTTGCGAAGCACGGCCGGGTTAAACCCTTGGACCGCCGCGTGTGAACCTCCACAAAGAGCCGAAAGAGAGCACGCTGCGCACGTAGTTTGTTCCAACTTCAGGGAAATAGTTACACAAATTTGCATTCACGAAGAGTGCTGTTCTTGTCTGTGTAGCGCGCTCTCTTTTACGCGCGGCATCGGCCCCCGTCGGCCGCGCAACAAGGCGCTATTTCGGTAAATTGTCTGCGGCCCGGCCTGCCGCCGCCTGCTCGGCCGCGCCGGTGTAGTGGCGCCAGCGCTTCATCGCGACGCGCAGGGTCAGAATCTGGTTCTCGAATCGGGGGCAAGCCTCGCAGGCCATCAGGTGCAGCTTGAGCGCGACGTGGTCCGGCAGGCTGAGCGCGCGATCCTCGCGCGCAATCAGCAGGGCCGCGGCCTCCCGGCAGGTGCGTCGTAACAGGGTGATCTTGGGTTTCACGTCAGGGGTGGAAAGCGTCAGGTGCCGGGTTGGCCGAACCAGTGGATATTCAGGCACTCCTGCAGGCGCAGGCGGGCCCGGTGCAACTGGACATAAAGATTGGTCGGTGTCAGCGAGAGTTCCTTACAGACTTCTTGTGAGGAAAGCTCCAGCCATTCGCGCATCAGGAACAGCCGGCCCAGCGCCGGCGGCAGGCGCTCCATGCAGGCGTCCAGCACCTGGAAGAACTGCACCTGCTGCAGGGTCTGGTCGGGGTTACCCCAGTCGTTGGGCGTTTCGGCGAAATGGCCGTCGGCCTTGAAGGACAGCCGGTCAAGCTCGTCGCCTTCCTCGTCGGCCTGCGCATCGGGCACGGCCACCAGGCGGGCATTGCTGCGGATCAGGTCTATGACCTTGTGTTTGAGGATGCCGACCAGCCAGGTCTTGAGTTGCGAGCGGTTGCCGAAGGATTGGGGCTTGGACAGCGCCGCGAGCAGGGTCTCCGACACCGCGTCTTCCGCCCATTCGTCGTTGCGCAGTTGCAGGCGCGCAAAGCGAAGGAGGTAGAGCCGGTGTTCGACCAGCTGCTCTTCAAAAGTAGGCATGGCCGGAAGTCTAGCGGCAGGCGGCGCTGGCCGCTACCAATTGACTTCGCGGTCCGGCGTCGCGCCGATGCGGTGGATCGAAAGGTCGGCGCCTTCAAACTCTTCTTCCTGGCTCAGGCGTAAGCCCATCGTCGCCTTGAGGGCGCCGTAGACGGCAAAACCCGCCAGCAATGCCCAACCCACGCCCATCGCGCTGCCTATAAGCTGGGCGCCAAAACTCACACCGCCCAGGCCGCCCAATGACTGGCTGCCGAAAATGCCGGCCGCGATACCGCCCCACAGGCCGCACAAACCGTGCAGCGGCCAGACGCCCAGCACGTCGTCGATCTTCCATTTGTTCTGCGTCAGCGTGAACATCACCACGAACACAGCACCGGCCACACCACCGGTCACCAGCGCGCCCAGCGGGTGCATCAGGTCCGAACCGGCGCACACCGCCACCAGCCCGGCCAGCGGGCCGTTGTGCACAAAACCGGGGTCGTTCTTGCCGAAGGCCAGTGCCGCCAGCGTGCCGCCCACCATGGCCATCAGCGAGTTGACGGCGACCAGGCCGGAGATCTTGTCAATGGTCTGCGCACTCATCACGTTGAAGCCGAACCAGCCCACAGTCAGGATCCAGGCGCCCAGCGCCAGGAAGGGAATGTTCGACGGCGGATGGGCCGATACCGCGCCGTCCTTGCGGTAGCGGTTGCTGCGCGCGCCCAGCAAAATCACCGCCGGCAACGCCAGCCAGCCGCCCACCGCGTGGACCACGATGGACCCTGCGAAGTCATGGAATTCCGCGCCGGTCAGCGACTTGATCCAGGTCTGCACGCCGAAGTGCTGGTTCCAGACAATGCCCTCGAAGAAGGGATAGACCAGCCCGACGATGACGGCCGTGGCGATCAGCTGCGGATAAAAGCGCGCGCGCTCGGCGATGCCGCCGGAAATAATCGCTGGAATCGCCGCGGCAAAGGTCAGCAGGAAGAAAAACTTGACCAGCTCGTAGCCGTTTTTGGCGGCCAGCTGTTCCGCGCCGACGAAGAAGTGGGTGCCGTAAGCGACGCCATAGCCCACCACAAAATACACCACGGTAGATACAGAAAAGTCCACCAGGATCTTGACCAGCGCATTGACCTGGTTCTTTTTGCGAACCGTGCCCAGTTCCAGAAAGGCAAAACCGGCATGCATGGCCAGTACCATGATGCCGCCCAGCAAGATGAACAAGGCGTCCGAGCCCTGTTTTAGTGCTTCCATAAGTCCCTCTTCAGATGAAATGTGATGTATTGGTGCGTAATTCCGCGAATTTCAGGAGCCGCACCAAATACAAGCAAGAAATGCGCCGGAACTGTGCGAAATGGCCTGCCAGAGCGGGTTGAGGAGGCATTCGAGGGGAAGCTTCGGAGACTAAGGATAGAATGCAGGTTGTCATTGGGGAGTAGCCAGCCTTTCAATCCTGAAAGGGGCTTGCGTCAACAGACTTGTTCTAGAACCTGTTTTCAATCTATACGAGGCCGCGCAAGCGCCTTCTCGGGATGGGATGCAAGGCGCGGCGCGCCAGCCCATAGCACCGCTATGGGCCAGCGCCGCAACGCCGCAGACCGCCCGAGAAGGCACTTGCCCTCCGGGTTGGGGTGAAATCGGGCGATTGAGCCACCCGGGCCCTTGCATGGGCATTAGCCCATGCGGCGTTCCCGGTCGGCCCACTCATCCCGATTGCACCCCAACGCGGCCCCGTATAGATTGAAAACAGGTTCTTTGGGCATGGCGCAAGCGGTCTTCGGATCACGCGAGACCTTTGACTGCACAGCCTCCGCTTCAGGCCGGGGATGCCGTGCAGTCATGGGTTTCGTCCGGCCGGAGTCTTTTTGAATGGAAGCTTTCCTCGTCTCCACGGGCATCGTCGCCCTCGCCGAAATGGGCGACAAGACGCAACTCCTCGCGCTCATCCTCGCGGCTCGCTTCAAAAAGCCCTGGCCCATCGTTGCCGGCATCCTGGTCGCCACCCTGGCCAACCATGCCCTGGCCGGTGCCGCCGGCGCCTGGGTGACCACGCTGATCAGTCCCCAAATGCTGCGCTGGATCCTGGGCGCCTCGTTTCTGGCCATGGCCGCCTGGATGCTGGTGCCCGACAAGCTGGACGCGGACGAGGACGAAAAACCGCCGCGCTACGGCGTCTTCTTCACCACTGTGCTGGTGTTCTTCCTGGCAGAGATGGGCGACAAGACGCAGATCGCCACCGTGATGCTGGCCGCGCGCTACGACGCCATCGCCAGCGTGGTGGCAGGCACAACGCTGGGCATGATGCTGGCCAACGCGCCGGTCGTCTGGCTGGGCGAACGCGTCACGCGCCTGGTGCCGCTGCGCGCCGTGCACATTGTGTCGGCGCTGATTTTTGCCGGCTTGGGCCTGGCCGCTCTCTTGATGTGACCCCGGCTTGCTATACTGGCCCTCAGCGCCGATTTGCTCAGCTTGCGGGCGCTTAAAAAGTACAGCTAAAGACGACCTCCAGAAACCCGGACTCGCTTTAGCGACGCCGGGTTTTTTGTTTTGCAGGTGATTTTTTGACACTTATTGCCACCCCGCTCAGCATGCATTTTGTCGAGGCACTGCCGCTGCAGAGCGGCGCGTCGATACGCGCCTACGACCTGAGTTATGAAACCTACGGCGAACTCAACGCCGACAAATCCAATGCCGTGCTGATCTGCCACGCGCTCAATGCCTCTCACCATGTGGCGGGCGTCTACCTCGATGCGCAGGGCCAGCCGATCGACAAATCCGAAGGCTGGTGGGACACCATGATCGGTCCCGGCAAGCCGGTCGACACCGACCGCTTCTTCGTGATCGGCGTCAACAACCTGGGCTCCTGCTTCGGCACCACCGGCCCCATGCAGCCCAATCCCGACACGCAGGAACTCTACGGCGCCGACTTCCCCGTCGTCACGGTGCAGGACTGGGTCAGCGCGCAAGCCCGCCTGCTGGACCGCTTGGGCATACAGACCCTGGCCGCCGTGATGGGCGGCAGCCTGGGCGGCATGCAGGCCCTGGCCTGGACGCTGCAGTACCCGGACCGCGTGCGCCACGCCGTGGTGGTGGCCAGCGCGCCCAACCTCACGGCCGAGAACATCGCTTTCAATGAAGTGGCCCGGCGCGCCATCGTGACCGACCCCGATTTCCACGGCGGCCATTTCTATCGCCACGGCGTGCTGCCCAAACGCGGCCTGCGCATCGCCCGCATGATCGGCCACATCACCTATTTGAGCGACGACGTGATGAACGAAAAATTCGGCCGCCAGCTGCGCCAGGCGGTCGCCGAAACCGTGAATGCCGACACACCCTACAAATACACCACGCAGGACATCGAATTTGAAATCGAAAGTTATCTGCGCTACCAGGGCGACAAATTCAGCGAGTACTTCGATGCCAATACCTATCTGCTGATCACGCGCGCGCTCGACTACTTCGATCCGGCCCGTAGCTACGGCGGCAGCCTGACCCAGGCGCTGGCCCACGTGAAGGCCAAATTCCTGCTCGTGAGCTTCACCACCGACTGGCGCTTCTCCCCCGCGCGCAGCCGCGAGATCGTCAAGGCGCTGCTCGACAACCAGCGCGACGTGAGCTACGCCGAAATCGACGCGCCGCACGGCCATGATGCGTTTTTGCTGGAGGACGACCGCTATCTCGGTGTGGTGCGTTCCTATTTCCAGAGCAAGGTGGCTGTATGAACCCGACGACTGTCGACCTCAATGTGCAGCCTTCGGCCGACCTGCTGTCCATCGCCCGCCTGGTGCCGCCCGGCTCCCGCGTGCTCGACCTGGGCTGCGGCACCGGCGAAATGCTGGATTACCTGATCCGCGAGCGCGGATGTTCGGGCTACGGCGTCGAGATCAACGACGCCAACGTTCAGGCCTGCGTGGCGCGCGGCGTCAACGTGATACAGCTCAATCTTGAGGAAGGCCTGGCGCTGTTCGGCGACAGTTCATTTGACGTGGTACTGCAGATAGACACCCTGCAGCACCTGCGCAACGCCGAAACCATGCTGCGCGAAACCGCGCGCGTGGGCCGCGCCGGCGTCGTCGTGTTCCCGAACTTCGGCCACTGGCCGAATCGCCTGGCTGTTGCGCGCGGCCGCATGCCGGTGACCAAGGTGCTGCCTTACCAGTGGTACGACACGCCCAATATCCGTGTCGGCACGCTGCAGGATTTCGAAGCGCTGGCGCTGCAGAACCAGCTGGAGATCCTCGAGGCCTTCGGCCTGCAGGACGGCCGCGAAGTGCGCTTCTGGCCGAATGCCCGCGCCAGCCGCGCGGTGTTCAAGTTCAAGCGTGAGTAGCGCTGGCGCTGTCTGATCCCTGACGACGGCTTCGGCCAAAAGCAGGCATAAGCCGCAATTCCGAATGGGTCGGCCGGAATTCTGAGCTGGCACCCCCGCGCCCCCAAGTCGTGCTGGGGCATGTTGCGACGCGTTCGAAAGCTGTCAACCGCACGTTTTCAGCAGAAATCCGACGATTCCTCTTGTAACAGTCATCACTTCATGAGATGATTGCTTCATGAACGACTGGCTGGTCCTTACTGCAACACTGCCGACCACCCCGAGTGGCCTGCGGGTCCGGGTGTGGCGCGCACTCAAGGCTACAGGTGCGGGAACGCTTCGGGAGGGGGTCTATGTCCTTCCGGCCACCGCGCCCTCCGCCCTTGCCCTCCGGGAGCTCGCCAAGACGATTGCCGACGCCGGCGCTGACGCCTATTTGCTCGAATTGCGCGCGCGCGATGACGCCCAGGAACAGGCGTTTCGCGCCCTGTTCGACCGCTCCGAGCACTATGCAGAACTCGTGCAGGCCGTGAAGGATGCCCGCAAGGGCATCAAGTCGGCCAGCGAAGCGGAACTTCATAAGACACTGCGCAGCCTTGAGCAGCAATTGCAGCAGGTCCAGGCAAGCGATTTCTTCCCGGGCAAGGAGAGCGCAGGGTGTGTCGAGGCAGTCTCGGCTCTGCGGCGTGAGATTGAACTGCACCTCTCGCCGGACGAGCCGTCGCCTACAAGGGCTGTTGTCCCCGCGCTTTCCATCAAGGACTACCAGGGCCGCACCTGGGCCACCCGCAAGCGCCCCTGGGTAGACCGCCTGGCCACAGCCTGGCTGGTCCGCCGCTTCATCGACAAGTCCCCCAACTTCATCTGGCTGGCGGATCCGAAGAAGTGCCCTAAACAGGCTCTCGGCTACGACTTCGACGGAGCGGCTTTCACGCACGTGGGTGAGCTGGTGACCTTCGAGGTGGTCGCCAGGAGTTTCGGCCTTGACGAGAAGCCCGCCCTGGCGCGGCTCGGGCAGCTTGTGCACTACATCGACGTCGGGGGCGTTCCGCTCGACGAAGCGCCGGGCATCGAAATGATCGTTCGTGGCTTGCAAGCGCAGCACGGGGACGACGACCAGTTGCTTGAAGCGGCGTTCGCTTTTTTTGACACCCTGCATGCTGCTCTGAAGGCCGCCAAATGACCACTCATATCGCCGACCAGACAGCGCCCGAATCCATCACCCGCGGGGAAGCGTTCTCCTTCTGGCTGAAGCTTGGCTTCATCAGCTTCGGCGGACCCGCAGGGCAGATTGCCATCATGCACGAGGAGCTCGTGGAGCGCCGGCGCTGGATTTCCGAGAACCGCTTCCTGCACGCCCTGAACTACTGCATGCTGCTGCCCGGCCCGGAGGCGCAGCAGCTGGCGACCTACATCGGGTGGTTGATGCACCGGACGTGGGGCGGCATTGTCGCCGGCGGGCTGTTTGTCCTGCCGTCGCTGTTCATCCTGGTTGCGCTGTCCTGGGTCTACATGGCTTTCGGCCACGTTCCGGCCATCGCGGGCCTGTTCTACGGCATCAAGCCCGCGGTCACCGCACTGGTCGTGCATGCCGCATACCGGGTCGGCTCCCGCGCCCTGAAAAACGGCTGGTTATGGGGCATCGCGGCCGCGGCGTTTATCTCCATCTTTGCATTCAACATACCGTTCCCGTTGATCGTGCTCGCGGCGGGCACCATCGGCTACTTCGGCGGGAAGTACGCACCCGACAAGTTCAAGACCGGCGGCCACGGCGCTTCCGCCAAGCAGTTCGGCCCGGCCCTCATCGATGACCACACGCCCACACCCGCCCATGCGCTCTTCACCTGGAAGCGCGTCAGGCAAGTGCTGGTCGTCTGCCTAAGTTTGTGGGTAGCCGCCATCGGCGCTCTCACGGCTGCATACGGGTGGGACGCGGTGCTCACGCAGATGGCGTGGTTCTTCACCAAGGCCGCGCTGCTGACGTTTGGCGGCGCCTATGCGGTGCTGCCCTACGTCTACCAGGGCGCGGTGGACAACTACCAATGGCTCACCGCCCCCCAGATGATTGACGGCCTGGCGCTCGGCGAGACCACGCCCGGCCCGCTGATCATGGTCGTCGCGTTTGTCGGCTTCGTCGGTGGCTGGACCAAGGCCATTTTCGGCCCTGAGGCGCTGTTCCTGGCCGGTGCCGCCGCGGCGACGGTGGTCACCTTCTTCACCTTTCTGCCGTCGTTCTTCTTCATCCTGCTCGGCGGGCCTTTCATCGAGTCCACGCACGGCAACCTGAAGTTCACGGCCCCGCTCACTGGAATCACAGCCGCCGTGGTGGGCGTGATCCTGAACCTCGCTGTGTTCTTTGCCTACCACGTGCTCTGGCCGCAAGGCCTCTCGGGCCGCTTCGAGTGGGCTTCAGCCGTCATCGGAGTAGCAGCCGCCGTGGCGCTGTTCCGCTTCAAGGTTGGTGTCATTCCCGTCGTGCTGGTCTCCGGCATCGTCGGGCTGACGCTGCGGCTCAGCAACATTATTTAAAGGTGCACCCATGGACGCTCAAATTCACGACCTCTCCTTCGATCCTGCCGGCATGAACGGCCTATCGGAGAAATTGCTGCGCAGCCACCACCAGAACAACTACAGCGGTGCCGTCAAACGGCTGAATGCCATCCGCGGCCGGTTACGGGAGATGCCTTTCGCGGCTGCGGCCGGCTTCGACCTGAATGGGCTCAAGCGGGAAGAACTGATCGCCACCAACTCGATGCTGTTGCACGAGCTGTACTTCGACTGCCTGGGTGCCACCGGCGAGCCGCTGACACCGGCGGCGATCCTCGCGCTGCAATCGAACTTCGGCAGCGTTGAACGATGGCGCGAGGAGTTCGTCGCCATGGGCAAGGCCCTGGCCGGCGGCTCCGGCTGGGTGCTGCTGGTATTCCAGCCGCGCGAGGGAACCCTTGTGAACCAGTGGGCCGCGGACCATACGCACGCGGTGGCGGGTGGCATCCCCATCCTGGCGCTCGACATGTACGAGCACGCCTACCACCTGGATTTCGGCGCGGCCGCCGGCCAGTATGTCGACGCCTTCATGGAGAACATCAACTGGACGCGCGTGTACGAGCGCTACCAGGCCGCGGTGGAGGCTTCAAGCGAGCCGTTCGCCGCCACTGCGGACGACCTTGCCGGCGCCCACGTTCTGGATGTCCGGCGGGCAGGGGTCTTCGACCAGGCGGACTCGCTCATTCCAGGTGCGCAGTGGCGAGACCCGGCCCAGGTGAACGACTGGTCGGCGCAATTGCCCAAAGACAAGCCGGTGATGGTCTATTGCGTTTACGGGCACGAAGTCGGGCGATCCACCACCATGCGCCTGCGTGCGGCAGGGGTCGATGCCAGGTTCCTGAGCGGCGGCATTGACGGCTGGAAAGCGGCAGGCCGGCCGCTCGCGGCAAAACAAACCTGAGGCGTGATTCATGGACGTGATCGACTTTCACTGCCACTTCGCCGGAACGGGCATTCCAGTCGATGCGTCCAGAGGCAACGCGAACGCGCGGCGCCTGCTGCACGCCTAAGCCTTTAAGGAGCTGATCATGCCCAGACCTTCCGTCGCATTGCTCTACCCAGGTGATCGCGCCATGCGGGATCGCGCGGATCCGGCGGAAAGCCGTTTTGCCGCTTTGTTCGAGGCGTTTGCAGGCGCTGGCGTGGCCGCCGTCCCGGCTGTGTACAACGACGCTTTTGCAGAGGAAGTGGAGGCGCAGTTGCGCGACTGCCGCCTTGTGCTGGCCTGGTGCAACCCCATCGAAGGCGGACGAAGGCGGGACGTTCTGGACGCCATGCTGCGCCGGGTTACCGACTCGGGAGTTGTGGTCAGCGCGCACCCGGAGACCATCCTGAAGCTGGGAACCAAGGACGTTTTGTTCCACACGCGCGATCTCCCGTTTGGCAGCGACGTTTGCCGAATCGAAAGCCTCAAACAGCTTGAGGCCGAATTGCCGGAACGACTCCGCCAGGGCCCACGGGTGCTCAAGCAATACCGGGGGCATAGCGGGATCGGTGTCTGGAGAGTGGAACTGGCGGGCCCCATCGGCACACCCGTGTGCCTGCGCGTGCGCCACGCCCAGCGTGGCAGCGACGAGGAGCTGATGGAGCTTCCGGCGCTCCTGGCAAGACTGGCTCCGTACTTCGAGCCGGCGAATGGCGGGCACATGATCGACCAGGCATGGCAAGCGCGGTTGGTGGAAGGCATGGTGCGAGCCTACCTGGTGGAGGATCGCGTCGAGGGCTTCGGGCACCAGTCGGTGAACGCGCTCTACCCCTCCAAGCCTGGAGAGCCGGCACCGCCATCCGGCCCGAGGCTGTACCACGCCGCCGATCTGCCGCAGTTCCAGTTCTTGAAGGAACGGCTTGAGACCGAGTGGGTTGACTTGCTTCGTGCACGCGTCGGTCTTTCGCGCGAGCAGCTTCCCTTCCTCTGGGATTGCGACTTCATGTTCGGCGAGCCTCTCGTCGGCGTCATAGAACACTACGTGCTGTGTGAGATAAACGTCAGCAGCGTCTCACCATTCCCGGACTCTGCCATCCGGCCGCTGGTTTTGGCTGTGCAACGCCGTCTGGAGCAGATTTGATCGCCTGTCGGCGGGCGTTGCTATAGCCAAGGCACCTGATCGCCGCGGTGGATACCGGGGCGCTGGGCGCGGTATGCTCAGGCCCTCGTGATGGAACCCTCAGCCGCCCACGCACCCCGGTCATCGATTCCGCTCCTGGAGCGCCTGTTCGGCGACTGGGTGCGCGAGGTCTCGCCCGCCACCGTGCGAGCCGACGCGATGGCCGGCCTGCTGGGCGCGGTGCTGGTGCTGCCGCAAGGCATCGCCTTCGCGACGCTGGCCGGCCTGCCGCCGGCCTACGGCCTTTACACCGCCGTGATTCCCTGCATCATCGCCGCGCTGTTCGGCTCCAGCCGGCACGTCATGTCGGGCCCCACCAACGCCAACTCGCTGGCCCTGTTCGCCATGCTCTCGCCGCTGGCCATGGCCTTCAGCCCGCTCTACATCCAGCTCGCGCTGGCCGTCACCGTGATGGTCGGCGTCATGCAGTGGCTGATAGGCGCGCTGCGCCTGGGCGTGCTGGCCAACTTCATTTCTCCGGCCGTGCTTTTCGGCTTTACTTCAGGTGCCGCGCTGCTGATCGCCGTGCATGCGCTGCCCGACCTGCTGGGCCTTGCGCCCGCGCCCGAACACAGCGCCGCGGCCGTGCTGGGGCATGTGCTCACGCATCTCGGCGCCGCCCAGCCGCTGGCGCTGGGCGTTGCCGCCATCACGCTGGCCGTGGCACTGTTGCTGCGCCGCCTGCGCCGCAACTGGCCTTACATGCTGATCGGCCTGGTGGTGGCCACCGCGCTGGCCTGGGTCTGGAGCCGCTGGCTGCACCCGGAGGCCACGCCGTCGGCTTCGCTGCGCACCGTGGGGCAAATCCCCGTGCCCTGGCCGCGCTTTGAAGTGCCGCGCATCAGCTGGGCGCAGGCGACCGACCTTGTCGGCCTGGCCTTCGCGCTGACCATCGTGGCGCTGGGCCAGGCGATTTCGATCGCCAAGACCGTGGCGCTGCGTTCAGGCCAGCGCATAGACGCCAACCGCGAATTCCGCGGCCAGGGGCTGTCCAACATCGTCGGCGGTTTCTTCTCGAGCTATGTCTCCTGCGGCTCCATGAACCGCTCCATGCCCAACCTGGAAGCCGGCGCGCGCACGCCGCTGGCTTCGGTGTTTTCAGCCCTGCTGCTGCTGGCGCTGGTGGCGGTCAGCGCGCCGCTGCTGGCGCAGATTCCCATGGCCGCTTTGGCGGCGCTGCTGGTACTGGTGGCCTTCGCGCTGCTCGACGCCGCGCGCTGGCGCCAGCTGTTCACCTTGAGCCGCAGCGACTTCGGTGTGGCGCTGGCCACCGTGGCGGCCACGGTCACCATACGGCTGGAAATCGCGATCCTGCTGGGCATGATTTTGTCGCTGATGTCTTTCCTCTATCGCACATCCAGGCCCGCGATGCGCAGCATGGGCTTTGACAGCCGGGGGCTGGATCGCCAGTTCGTGGTGATAGACAACTCGCCCGACGCGGGGCTGGAAGCCAAAAAAAATACGGGCCCTGACGGGCCCGAAGAAACGCCGCGCCAGGTGCTGCCGGAATGTCCACAGCTCAAGCTGCTGCGTATGGAGGGCGAGGTCTACTTTGGCGCGACCCAGCACGTGGCCGACATCCTGCACGCGCTGCGCACCCAGCCACAGCCGCAAAAACACCTGCTGGTCATGGGCAAGAGCATGAACTTCATCGACCTGGCCGGCGCCGAGCTGTGGGAGGCCGAACTCGCCGCGCGCCGCGCCATGGGCGGCGACCTGTACTTTCACCGGCCGCGTCCCGAAGTCATCCGCATGTGGCGCAAAACCGGTTTCACCAGCGTGCTCGGGGCCGAACACCAGTTCCCCGACAAGTTCACCGCGATCTCCACCATCTTTAACAAGCTCGACCCGGAAATTTGCCGGCGCTGCACCGCGCGGATATTCTGGGAATGCAAAACCGCACCCGGCCCCGACACACCCGCCGCCTGAAATCCCATGCCCCAATTCGCCGCCAACCTCAGCTGGATGTACACCGAGCTTCCCATGGAGCAGCGTTTTGCCGCGGCCGCGCGCGACGGCTTCACGGCCGTGGAAATCCTCTCGCCCTACGCCTGGGCGCCGCAGGAGCTCAAGGCCATCCTTCAGGAGCACGGCCAGCAGCTGGTGCTGTTCAACGCGCCGCCGGGCGGCGTGGATGTGGCGAGCATCGAGAAGGCCTGGAGCTCTTCACAAAAAGGCACGGCCTGCCTGCCCGGCCGTGAGGCCGAGTTCCGTGCCGGCATCGCGATTGCGCTCGACTACGCACAGGCCCTCGGCTGCCCGCGCATCCACGTGATGGCCGGCATATTGCCCGCCGGCATGGAACGCGAGGCGGTGCAGCCCACCTATGTGAACAACCTGCGCGAGGCGGCCGTGCTGGCCGCCAGGGTGGGTGTGGACCTGCTGATAGAGCCCATCAACACGCGCGACATTCCGCGCTTCTTTCTGAACCGGCAAGACCACGCGCATGAAATCATCCGCGAAGTGGGCGCGGCCAACGTCAAGGTGCAGATGGACCTTTACCACTGCCAGGTGGTGGAGGGCGACCTGGCCATGAAGCTGCGCAAATACCTGCCCACGGGCCAGGTCGGCCATTTGCAGATCGCGGGTGCGCCCGGCCGCAATGAGCCGGACGTCGGCGAAATCAACTATCCCTACCTGCTGGCGCTACTCGACGAGCTGGGCTACAGCGGCTGGGTCGGCTGCGAATACCGGCCGCTGCGCGGCGCTGAAGCCGGCGCCACGCCGGACGGGCTGGGCTGGCTGAAAAAATTTCGCGAACGCGCCTGAGCGCGTTCGGCGCATTCAGCGCGCGCGGCGAAACGTCAAATTGATACGCTGCCGGCCCAGGCGCGCATGTTCGCCTTCAGCCAGCGGCGCCACGCCATGGTAGGCCAGCCGCGATGGTCCACCCCACACGGCCACGTCGCCGTGCTGCAGGCGGTAGCGCGCGGGCCTGTCGCCGCGGCTCGAGCCGCCGAACAGAAACACGGCCGGCAGGCCCAGCGACACCGACACGATGGGCGCGTCCAGCGTGCCCTCGTCCTTGTCCTGGTGCAGCGAAAGCCGCGCGCCGGGTTCATAGCGGTTGATCAGGCAGGCGTCGGGATGGAAATTTTCAAAGCCGGCCTCCTCCGCGGCGCGCAACGCGAGTTCGGCAAAGCAGGCAGGCATGGCTGGCCAGGGCTTCCCGGAGAGCGGGTCCTTCGCGTCATAACGGTAGCCGCTGCGGTCGGATACCCAGCCCAGCGCGCCGCAATTGCTCATCGCGACCGACATGGTGTAGCCGCCCGGCGTGACCAGGTGGCGCAGCGGCGCGGCCGCGATGACGCCTTCCACCGCTTGCAGCAAGGCTTCATCTACATCAAGCGCAAAACCGCGCAGCAGCGCCGCGCCCGGCGCGATCGCCTCGGGTGCGGCATAGGGTGGCGGTGCGTCATCAAAAAGGCCTGGAGTCAAACCATCTCCTTGATTCCTTACGTGCGCGCGCGGCAAGCTCACTGCGCGTCATGAAAAATAATCCCCAGCGTGTGGCGGTGGCCGCTGCGCACGGTGCTCACACCATGCCGCATGTTGACCCGGTAAAAACCCCGGCTGCCCTGCACCGGTCGATGGTGTACGGCGAACACCACGGCATCGCCCTGCTTCAGGGGCACCACCTCGGGCCGCGACTGCATGCGCGGGCGCTGCTCGGTCAGCACAAACTCACCGCCGCTGAAGTCCTCAACCGGGCGCGACAGCAACACCGCGACCTGGAGGGGAAACACATGCTCGCCGTACAGGTCCTGGTGCAGGCAGTTGTAGTCGCCGGGCCCGTATTGCAAGAGCAGCGGCGTGGGCCGCTGCTGGCCGGCCTTGTGGCAGCGTGCCAGGAAATCGGCATGGTCGGCCGGATAGCGCACGTCTATCCCCATGGCTTCGTTCCAGGCATTGGCCACGCCGACCAGGCGCGGGTAGAGCGCGGCGCGCAGATTCGCAACGATATCGGGCAGCGGGTAACTGAAGTACTGGTATTCGCCCTGGCCGAAGCCATGGCGCTGCATCACCACGCGGCTGCGGAAGCGGCGCATGTCCGCGTACAGGCTGGCGACGGCTTCGCATTCGCGCACGCTCAGCAGTTGCGGCAATACGGCGCTGCCATGGCGGTTCAGCGTGGCTGTGGTGATATCCCAGTCATCGGCGCCTGCAAGGTCGGGCAATAAGGTGGGTGCTTCGGTCACAAGAGGCATGGGTGGTCCGTGGGCGATGGAAATACCATCAACACCCTCAGGATAAATCCGGCGGCTCGCTTTCGCTCGCCGGAATCGGACATTCCATTCGGGGGCCGGATCAGGCCGCCAGCTCGCTCAGGATGGGGCAGTCGGGCCGGCTGTTGCCCTGGCAGCAGTGGGCCAGGTGGCCCAGGGTCTGCTTCATGGCCTGCATCTCGGCGATGCGGCGCTCCAGGTCGGCCACATGGGCCAGCGCGATGCGCTTGACGTCCGCGCTGGCGCGGCGCTTGTTCTGCCACAGCTTGAGCAGCTCGGTGATCTCGGCCATGCTAAAGCCCAGCGCGCGGGCGCGGCGTATGAAGCGCAGCGTGTGCACCTCTTTTTCGCCGTACTGGCGGTAGCCCGCCTCGGTGCGGTGCACCGTGGGCAGCAGGCCCAGCGACTCGTAGTGGCGGACCATCTTGGCCGACACGCCCGATCGCGCGGCGGCCTGGCCGATGTTGAGGGGGCCGATGTTAATGGCGTCAAGGGTGTCGATGGCTTCAGTCATGGGCGTTTCCTTTCCAGCGGTGCAGCAGCAAGGCGTTCATCACCACGCTGGCACTGCTCAGCGCCATGGCGGCGCCGGCGATCACGGGGCTCAAAAACCCCAGCGCGGCCAGCGGGATGCCGACCACGTTGTAAACAAAAGCCCAGAACAGGTTCTGGCGTATCTTGGCGTAGGTGCGGCGCGAGATGTCGATTGCGCCGGCCACCAGCGCCGGGTCGCCGCGCATCAGCGTGATGCTGGCTGCGTGCATGGCCGCGTCGGTGCCGGTGGACATCGCGATGCCGACGTCGGCGGCGGCCAGGGCCGGCGCATCGTTGATGCCGTCGCCGACCATGGCCACGCGCCCGCCTTTTGACTGGATGCCGGCCTTGAGCTGCCCGATGATGGCGGCCTTGTCTTCCGGCAACACCTGGCTGTGCACGATGTCAATGCCGAGTTGCCGCGCCACGGTTTCGGCGCTGCCACGGTTGTCGCCGGTCACCAGGGCGGTCTGTATGCCCAGCGCGTGCAGGCGGGCAACGGCGGCCCCCGCGCTGGTCTTAAGCGTGTCGCCAAAAGCCAGCAGCCCGAGCAAGCGGGGGGCGCCGGAGGCATCGGCGAGCCAGGACACAGTCCGGCCCTGGGCTTCGAGTTCTTTGGCGCGAGCGTTCAGCACGGCAAAGCCGGTGAGGTCCAGGCCCAGCTCCTGCATGAAGCCCGGGCTCCCGAGCCGGAGTTCGCGGCCCGCCACCACGGCAGCCATGCCGCGTCCCGCGACGGCGCGCAATTGGGTTGCCGCGGGGACCTCGAGCGACTGCTCAGCCGCGCGCCGTATCACGGCCCTGGCCAGCGGGTGTTCGCTGCCCGACTGGATCGCCGCGGCCCAGGCCAGCAGTTCATGGTCCGCGATGCCGTGGGGCTCAAGTGCCACCAGCTCGGGCTTGCCTTCGGTCAGGGTGCCGGTCTTGTCGAAGGCCACGATCTTGACGCTGTGCGCCACCTCCAGCGCCTCGGCATCCTTGATCAGGATGCCCTGGCGGGCGGCGGCGCCGGTGCCCACCATGATGGCGGTCGGTGTGGCCAGGCCCAGCGCGCAGGGGCAGGCAATCACCAGCACGGCGACGGCGTTCAAAATGGCAGCTTCCCAGTTCTGCGTCGCCAGGCCCCAGCCGAGCAGGGTCACCACGGCAATGCCTATCACCACCGGCACGAAGACCGCACTGACCTGGTCGACCAGCCGCTGTATCGGCGCTTTTTTGGCTTGCGCGGACTCGACCATGCGCACGATGCGGGCCAGCGTGGATTCCGCGCCTATGGCCGTGGTGCGGACCACGATCAGGCCTTCGGCGTTGACCGCGCCGCCCGTGACCCGGTCGCCTGCGTGCTTCATGACCGGCAGGCTTTCGCCGGTGATCAGGGATTCGTCCACCTGCGTGGCGCCTTCGACGATCTCGCCGTCCACCGCGATGCGCTCGCCGGGGCGCACCACCACCAGGTCGCCGAGCTGTATTTCTTGCAGGGCGACGTCTTCATCTTTCCCGTCGCGGCGGCGGCGCGCGGTGTCGGGTCGCAGCGCCTGCAGCGCGCGTATCGCGGCGGTGGTCTGATGCTTGGCGCGTGTTTCCATCCACTTGCCCAGCAGCACCAGCGTGATGACCACGGCCGAGGCCTCGAAATACAGGTGGGCCATGCTGTGGCCGCCATGGCGCAGCAACTGGTAGACGCTCAGGCCGTAAGCCGCCGAGGTGCCCAGAGCGACCAGCAGGTCCATATTGCCGCTGCGGGCGCGCAGCGCGCTCCAGCCGGCACGGTAAAAGCGCGCGCCCAGCCAGAACTGCACCGGCGTGGCGAGCAGCCATTGCAGCCATCCGTCGAGCATCCAGTCCTTGCCGAAGAGTGTGCCCACCATGGGCAAGGCCAGCGGCGCCGACAGGACGGCCGCCAGCGCGATGGGCCACCAGGGGGCGGCGGGGCTGTTCACGGCGCCCTCACCGGCGGCCGGGATTTCCCGCGCCTGGTATCCAGCCCTGGCCGCCGCCGCCATCAGCGTGGGCAGCATGGCGGCGCTGCCGGCCACGCTGACTTCGGCGGTCTCGGTCGCCAGGTTGACGTTGGCCGAGAGCACGCCCGGCACCTGCCTGAGCGCTTTTTCCACGCGCGAGACGCAGGAAGCGCAGGTCATGCCGTCTATCCTGAGTTGCAGGGATTGCTCAGCCACGCTGTAGCCGGCTTTGGCGACGGCGGCCTTCAGCGTGTCCACGCCGACATCGGCGCGCGCCTTCACGCTGGCCTGTTCGGTCGCGAAATTGACGCTGACGTCCTGGACGCCGGGGACATTGGCCAGCGAGCGTTCCACGCGCGCCACGCAGGAGGCGCAGCTCATGCCCTGGACGGGAAACTGCCACTCGGCCAGCGCGGCCGCGGCGGAAGGTGTTTTGAAGGAGGCGCTTGTGTTCATGGGGATAGTCTGAACCTTACCACCATGGGAGGGTCAAGCCCGAGGGACAATAGCCACGGAAGCGGGGAGGGTTTGGCCGGCCTGGCTTGACCCTGCCCCCATGGAAAGGTTCAGACTGCTGTTCAAACCCTTTATTTCACAACCCAAGGAATCCTCGATGGAATTCACCATCCCCGCCATGAGCTGCGGCCACTGCGCCGGCGCCATCACTCAGGCCGTCAAGTCGCTGGACCCGGCCGCGCAGGTCCGCGTGGACCTGGCGGCCAAAAAAGTCGTGGTGCAGTCCTCGCAAGACCGGCCGGCCGTGGCGGCGGCGCTCGCCGAGGCGGGTTATCCCGCACAGTAAGCCGCCTTCGGACGACGGCGGTGGCGTTTGGGCATCGATAGAATGGCCCTTCCTCCACCCTTCAAGCCGCCTAGTGTCCGACCGATTCGCCGTCCTTCCCCAATACCTGTTTCCCAAGCAGGCGCTGACTTCCTTCGCCGGTTTCGTGGCCTCGCGCGAGCGCGGCTGGGTCACCACGGAAATCATCCGCCGCTTTGTCGCCAAGTACCGGGTCAACATGGACGAGGCGCTCAACTCCGACATCGCCAGCTACCTCACCTTCAACGACTTCTTCACGCGCGCGCTCAAGCCCGGCGCGCGCCCGTTGGCGGCGGCCGAGCTGGTGTCGCCGGTGGACGGCGCGATCAGCCAGTTCGGCGGGATCGAAAAAGACCAGATCTTCCAGGCCAAGGGCCACAGTTATTCCACCACCGCGCTGGTGGGCGGCGACGCGGCGTTGGCCGCCCACTACCAGGACGGCCACTTCGCCACCTTGTACCTGAGCCCCCGCGACTACCACCGCATCCACATGCCTTGTGACGGCCGGCTGGCGCGCATGATCTATGTGCCGGGCGAACTGTTTTCGGTCAACCCGGTCACCGCGCGCGGCGTGCCGGGGCTGTTTGCGCGCAATGAACGCGTGGTCTGCGTCTTCGAATCGGCGCGCGGGCCTTTTGTGCTGGTGCTGGTCGGTGCGACGATTGTCGGCAGCATGGCCACGGTATGGCACGGCGTGGTCAACCCGCCGCGCGGCAAGGTGGTGCGGCAATGGGACTACCCTGATGAGCCGACTTCCGCGATCCGCCTGAAGCAGGGCGAGGAAATGGGCCGCTTCCTGCTGGGCTCCACCGTCGTCATACTGTTTCCCAAGGGGCCGCTGCGCTTTAACCCGGAGTGGGCGCCAGGCCGTGAAGTACGGCTGGGCGAGGCCATGGCTGTCTACAACTAGGCAGGGGGCGTAAAGCCCAGACGGCTTAAAAACGCCATGGCCGCGGCCGGCGCCCTCTCCTTGGCGCCGTTGATGAAATACACAAATACGTCGCGCGGCTTGCCTTGCGACGGTGCGTCCTCCAGCATCGGCAGGTCGGCAGGCGCACCGCCTGCGGCCCATTGCCTTGAACGCTCGGCCCAGGCGTCCAGCGCGCCTTCCTCATAGCCGGTTTCCAGGCCTGCTTCGCTCATCATCAGGCGGGCATAGGCGAAGTCGCCCGTGAGGTCGGCGAAGGACGGGAATTTGTCAGCGTCGGTAAATACGGTGGCGACCCTGTAACGGCGCGCCAGCGCCAGGTAGTCGGGCGACATAAAGCTTTCGTGGCGTACGTCGACCACGTGGCGCAGGGCCCGGCCGTCCACCTGCTTGGGCAGCAGTGACAAAAAGGCCTCGAAATCCCCGGCTTCAAACACCTTGCCGGGCATGAACTGCCAGACGATGGGGCCCAGCTTGTCGCCCAGCTCGCTGATGCCGCTTTCCGTGAAGCGCTGGATGGACTCGCCGGCCTCGGCCAGCACGCGGCGGTTGGTCGCGTAGCGCGAGGCCTTGAGGGAGAACACGAAGCCGTCGGGGGTCTCGTCATGCCACTTCTTGAAACTGGCCGGCTTGAGCGTGCCGTAATAGGTGCCGTTGACCTCGATGGCGCTCAACCGGCGGCTCGCGTATTCGAGCTCGCGGCTGTGCGGCAGGCCGGGCGGAAAGAAATTGCCGCGCCAGGGCTCAAAAGTCCAGCCGCCCACGCCCGCGCGGATGCGGGAATGAGCCGGCTCGGAAGGGCTGGCTGGGGTGCGGCTGGCTGGTGTCATGGCGGCTCCGTGGCGTGCTGGTCACTGGTTTGTTCTCCCGTCCAATCTCGTCCAGATAGGGGAGAAATGCAGAAGTTATCTTTGCCCCCGCCGGCTGCGAGCGCTGTAGCTTGAATTCTCCAATTGCGGGTCTTCCCCTGGCCGGTGGCGCGGTCTGTGTCGGAAGCGTACAGTAGCAGCTGCCGCGGCCAAAAGCCGCCCTGAAAAGCCGACAATTTCCCTCGGAGCCCTTCCATGAACGCCCCCCTGTACCGCGAAATCCCCGCCAGCATCCTCAACGCCGCCCAGGCCCTCTCCCAGGTGACCGCCCAGTGGGACGGCGACATCGTCAAACAGATCACCGACTACATCTCCATTCCCGCCAAGTCCCCCACCTTCGACAGCGACTGGGCGCAGCACGGTTTCATCGACACCGTCATGCGCAATGCGGCGGCCTGGGTCGAGGCGCAAAAGGTCGAAGGCCTCACGCTGGAAGTCGTGCGCCTCGAAGGCCGCACCCCGGTGCTGTTTTTTGAGATCCCGGCCACGCGCGCCGACTCGACGCAAACCGTGCTGATGTACGGCCACCTCGACAAGCAGCCCGAATTCACCGGCTGGCGCAATGACCTGAGCCCCTGGGCGGCCAAGTACGAGGACGGCAGGCTCTATGGCCGCGGCGCCGCCGACGATGGCTATGCCGTCTACGCCAGCATCGCCGCGGTGCAGGCGCTCAAGGCCCAGAACGTGCCCCACCCGCGCATCGTCGGCCTGATCGAAACCTGTGAGGAAAGCGGCTCCTACGATCTGCTGCCCTATGTCAACGCGCTGCGCGAGCGCCTCGGCGAGGTCGCGTTGGTGGTGTGCCTGGACTCCGGCGCGGGCAATTACGACCAGCTGTGGCTCACCACCAGCCTGCGCGGCAACGCGGCCGGCGTGCTCAAAGTCGAAATCCTCACCGAAGGCGTGCACTCCGGTGACGCGAGCGGCCTGGTGCCCTCGAGCTTTCGCATCATGCGCCAGGTGCTGGACCGCCTTGAGGACAGCAAGACCGGGCGCCTGCTGCCGCAGAGCTTCCATTGTGAAATCCCGGCCGACCGCCTGGCCCAGGCGCAGGCCACCGCCAAAATCCTCGGCGAGGAAATCTACAAGCGCTTTCCATGGGCGCACTATGACTGCGAAGGCTCCGGCAGCTTCGCCTTGCCTACCACCACCGACCCGGTCGAAGCCCTGCTCAACCGCACCTGGCGCCCTACGCTGAGCGTGACCGGCGCCGAGGGCTTCCCGGCGCTCAAGGACGCCGGCAACGTGCTGCGGCCTTACACCGCCTTCAAGCTCTCGCTGCGTTTCCCGCCGCTGATCGACGCCGGCGCGGCGGTGCAGGAACTCAAGACGCTGCTGGAAGACAACGCGCCCTACCAGGCCAAGGTGACCTTCGAAAGCAACGGCGGCGCGACCGGCTGGAACGCGCCCGGCACCGTGCCCTGGTTCGAGAACGCGCTCAACGACGCGTCGCAGAGCTTTTTCGGCGCGCCTTGCGGCACCATAGGCCAGGGCGGCACCATTCCGCTGATGAACATGCTGAGCAAGGGTTTCCCCAAGGCGCAGATGATGGTCTGCGGCGTGCTGGGTCCCAAGAGCAATGCCCACGGCCCCAACGAGTTCCTGAACGTGCCTTATGCCAAGAAGCTGACCGCCGCGGTCGCGCACGTGATGGCACGCGTTCCCGGTTGACTCGGGTGCGCCGCCCTTCTTCCCCGCATCGCGGCCTGCCGCGCGCGCTTGCCCCAGGCCAGGCTTACGCCGCCGCATGCATTCGACCATCCTAGCCCCCTTCACTGCCCGCGACGGCGAAAACCTGGCCCTGTACGAGTGGCCGCTGGACGCCTGGGCCGACGAAATGGGCCCGCACGCGCCGCCGCCGCGCGCCGTCGTGCTGCTGGTGCACGGATTGGGTGAACACGCCCTGCGCTACGACCATGTCGCGCGCCAATTGATGGAATGGGGTTTCGCCGTGCGCGCTTACGACCAGCGCGGCCACGGCGAGTCCGGCGGCGCGCGCGGCGTGCTGCCCCAAGACAGCACCTTGCTCGACGACCTGGCCGAAGTGGTCGATGACACGCGGCTGCGCTGCATGCGCATGCTGCGGGAATCCGCGGCGCCGGAATCCGCCCAGCTGCCGATCGTGCTGCTGGGCCACAGCCTGGGTGGCCTGGTGGCCAGCCGCTTTGTCTCGCTGGGCATACGCCCCGTCGACGGCCTGGTGATGTCCTCGCCGGCACTGGATGCCGGCCTCGGCCCGCTGCAGAAACTGCTGCTGGCTTTCATGCCGAACCTGGCGCCCAACCTGTGTGTGGGCAACGGCCTGGATCCGCACTACCTCTCGCACGACCCGGAGGTGGTCAGAAAATACCTGGCCGACCGGCAGGTGCACAACAGGATTTCACCGCGGCTGGGCAAGTTCATCGCGACAGCCGGCCCGGCAACGATAGCGGCCGCCGCCCGCTGGCGCACGCCGACGCTGCTGATGTATGCGGGTGCGGACCGCCTCGTTGACCCGGCGGGCAGCCGCGCCTTTGCGGAAAGCGCCGCGAATTCACGGGACGTCATGCCCGGCACAGTGACCACGCGCTGCTTTGAAGGCCTTTACCACGAGATCTTCAACGAAACCGACTCGGCGCCGGTGTTCGATAGGCTCAAATCCTGGCTGGACGCGCGCTTCTAGCCCGTTGCTTGAGGCCGGCTCCGGCCTCAAAAAAATCAGCGAGCCTGCTGCAGCAGGCCGCCCAGCATGCCCATCAGGTCTTCGCCGTTGCCCAAGCCTTGCGCGGGTGCCTGGCCTTCGGGCGTCAGGTGGTTGATGAGGCCCGGCAGCATCTGGGAAAGCTGGTTGGCGGCATCACCGGGATCCACGCCCAGCCTGGCGGCGATGTTGGATACGGTGCCGGCGCCCAGCGCGCTGGTGACCTGGTCGCCGGAAACCGGCTGGTTGGGCCCGCCGCCTATCCATGACTGGATGGCGTCGCCCAGGCCGGCCTCTTCAAACTTGCTGACCAGGCCGCCCAGCCCGCCTTGCCCGCCGTTGTTGGCCAGCATACCCGTGACGATCTGGATCAGCTGGGGATTGCTGGCCAGCATGCCGATGAGGCCGCCCAGTCCGCCGGCCGCGCCCGCCGAGTCCTGTCGGCTGTTGTTGTTGAGGACGCTGCCCAGGACGGAATCGAGTAAACCCATGACGAACTCCTCAAGTGATGAATGACGTGAGCCAAAAGGCTCTCAGGCATTCTGTGCCTTGCGACGGCCCAGTGCAAGCCAGGCCAGCGCCGCGCCGGTCAGGCCTAGCGGCAGCAGCGAACCGAGGTTCAGCAAGGCCCAGCCCTGCGTGGTGACAAGCACGCCCGACGCCAGAGAGGACATCGCCAGCACGGCAAAAATGCAGAAATTGAGCGCGCCCTGCGCCTTGTCCTTTTCCTCGGGACGGTAGGCCGTCAAGGCCAGTGTGGTGGCACCTGTGAACAGGAAATTCCAGCCCAGCCCCAGCAAAAACAGCGCCGCCAGGAACTGCTTCAGGTCCACGCCCGAAAGCGCGATCAGCACACACACCACGTTCAGCGCCACGCCCACCGCCATGATGGGCAGGGCGCCGAAGCGGCGTATCAGGTGGCCGGTGAAAAAACCGGGCGCGAACATGCCGATCACATGCCACTCCAGCACCAGCGCGACGCTGGAAAACGGCAGGCCGCAGACCTGCATGGCGATCGGCGTGGCGGCCATCAGGAGGTTCATCACCCCAAAGCCCAGGGCGCCGGCGGCCGCGGCCACGATGAAGACCGGCTGCCGCATGATTTCGCCGAGTGGCCTTCCGCCGCGTGCCGCGTGCGCCTCGGGCGGCGGCGGAAACTGGATGAAGGCCAGCAGCGCCATGGACAGCAGTGCCACGCCGGCCAGCGCCAGGTAGGCGCCGGCAAAAGGTACGTCGGTCAGCTCCCGCGTGTGGGCCGCGAGATTGGGCCCGGCGACGGCGCCCAGCAGGCCGCCGGCCATGACCAGCGAAATGGCTTTTTCGCGAAAAGCCGGCAGGGCCAGCTCGGCCGCGGCAAAGCGGTAGAGCTGCGCGTTGGCGTTGTAGTAGCCGGCCACCACCGTGGCCGCCACCAGCAGCCAGAAATTCCTGCCGTAGGCCGCGTAACAGCACAGCAGGGCCGAGGCCACGGCTACCAGCAGGCCGAGCTGGAAGGAGGCCTTGCGCCCGAAGCGCGCCTGCGTGCGCGCCACCACCGAGGTCGACAGCGCTCCGCCCACCACATAGCCCATGACGGGCAGGGTCGCCATCCAGCCCAGCGGCGCCAGGTTCAGCCCGACCAGGCCGTTGATGGCGATGAAGGTGACGTTGTTGGTCAGGAACAGGCCCTGGCAAACGGCCAGCAGCCAGAGGTTGCGGTTCATGCGGCACCGCCCAGTGTCAACAGCGACAGGCAGGCCAGCGGCGCGGTTTCGGCCCGTAGCACGCGCGGGCCCAGCGTGACGGGGCTAAAGCCCCGGGCAATGGCCGCGGCTTCTTCGGCGAGGCTGAGGCCGCCCTCGGGGCCGCTTAAAAATGTCAGCGGACCGCTGCCCGGAATCGCCTGGGCCAGCGGCCGGCTGCCTTCGCGCAGCGACAGCAGCAGCCGGCTTCCGCCCGCGGCCGCATCTTCCAGGCCTTTGAGCCAGTCGGCCAGGCTGGCGACGTCGTGGATCAGCGGCACGCGGCTGCGGCCGCACTGCTCACAGGCGGCGACGGCCACGCCGTGCCAGTGCGCGATTTTTTTGTCGGCGCGTTCGCCCTTGATGCGCAGCACGCTGCGCTCGCTCATCAGGGGCTGGATGCTGGCCGCGCCGAGTTCGGCGGCTTTTTCGACCAGCCAGTCCATGCGCTCGTTGGCGGGCATGCCGACCGCCAGGTGGATGGCGCGGCCGGCCTCGCGCGCCGTGGGGTTGTAGGCGCCGACGATCACCTCGACCTCGCTGCGGCCCATGCGCGCGACCGTGGCGTCGAATTCCCCTTCGCTGCCGGGCTGGCCGTCGCCCCTGCCGTTGAACAGTGAAAGCGCGTCCCCGGGCTGCAGCCGCAGGACCTGGACGTGGCGGGCGGCGGCCGGCGGCAACTGGACCGTCGTGCCCGGCACCAGCGCCATGTCGGCATAGAAACGCGCGCTCACGGCACGGCCCTGGCGGCGGGAGGGCGGTGGAGGGAGTGCTTCATGCGGTCAGAACGTGTAGCCTACGCGGGTTTCATTGCCTTCGATCTCGTCGAGCAAGACCATCAGCGGGCCCAGCTGGCGGTAGCGCGCGGCGGTGTTGCGGGCGTAGCGGATGAAGCGCGGCGTGTCGGCCAGGTATTTGGGCTTGCCGTCGCGCAGCGTGAGGCGCGCGAAGATGCCCAGAATCTTGAGGTGGCGCTGCAGGCCCATCCATTCGACGGCCCGGTAGAACTCGCCGAAATCGTCGCCGACCGGCAGGCCCGCCTTGCGGGCCTTCTGCCAGTAGCGCACGGTGATGTCGAGCACAAAATCCTCTTCCCAGCTCAGAAACGCATCGCGCATCAGGCTGGCGATGTCATAGCTGATGGGGCCGTAGACCGCATCCTGGAAGTCTAGTACCCCAAGCGGCGGCGCGTCCGCGAGAGCCGCTGGTGAGCCGCTTGGGATCATCAGGTTGCGCGGCATGAAATCGCGGTGCACAAACACCCGCGCACCTTCGAGCGAATTCAGGTTGCTGGCCTTGATCTGTTCAAAGAGAACGTTCAGCTTTTCCTGCAGGCCCGTGTCCAGCGGCAGCTTGCGGTGTTTGGCGACATACCAGTCGGGGAACAGCGAGAGTTCGCGCGACAACAGCGCCTCGTCATAGGGGGGCAGCACGCCTGGTTTCGAGGCAAGCTGCCAACGCACCAGCGCGTCCACCGCATGGGTGTACAGCTCGTAGTGGGCGGAGGTGGGGCTGGCAATCGCGTCAACCGCGGCGGGAGGCGCGATCAGCTCCATCATGGTTTGCGCGCCGAGGTCGCTCAGCAGCATGAAGCCCAAAGGTTCGTCCCATGCCAGCACGCGCGGCGCGTTGAGGCCCGCCTCCGCCATCAGGCCGGCGACCTTGGCGAAGGGTTTGCAGTCTTCCTGCGCGGGCGGCGCATCCATGATGATGCAGCTGCCCTCGCCCGATGCGGCGTCGACCCTGAAATAGCGGCGAAAGCTGGCGTCGGCCGATGCCGGCCTCAGCGTGCCGGCCTGCAAACGATGCAGGCGGGCCATGTCGGCCAGCCAGTTGTCGAAGGCGGCGGCGCGTGCCGGGTCGGCCCAGGCGATGGACGGCGCGGTCATGCTTGCGCGGCCTTCGCCGGGCTCGGCTTCTTTATTCTGGGGATGGGCTGGAGGGTCATGGATAATCGGGCCTGATTTTACAAACGGGTTTATCTCACATAAACGATGCGCCGCGCATCCCCCTCGCCTTTTATTCTCTCTCCGGTGGCTCTTGCTGTCTCCAGGCTGGTCGTGTTTTGCGCCACGCTGGGGATGACTGTTGCGGGGACGGCGCACGCCCAGGCGGTGCCCGCGGCGCCGGCAGCGGCGCGTGGCGCGCCAGCTCCCACGCCGGCGGAGATGGCGGAGTCCGAGGGCGCCCTGAAGCTCAAGCCCACCCCCATGCTGGCCGAGGAAGTCTCCAGCGACCCGCAGGACCGGGGGCCGACGTTTGTCTTCGGCGACCGTGTGTCGGGACGCCCGGACCTGGAAACCGTGATCGACGGCAATGCGGAACTGCGGCGCGGGGCCACCTCCATACGCGCCGACCGCATCGAGTATTACCAGCCCGACGACCAGCTCAAAAGCCGCGGCAACGTGCGCATCAACCGCGCCGGCAACCGCTTTCAAGGCCCCGAGCTGGAGCTCAAGCTGGACCGGTTCGAGGGCTTTTTCACCACGCCCGATTACCGCTTCCTGAGCAACGGCGGCAACGGCCGGGCGCTGCGGGTCGATTTCCTCGACGAGAAACACCTGACGGCCGAGCGCGCCACCTACACCACCTGCGAGCGTGATGACGAGGCGAGCTGGCAGCCTGCGTGGGTGCTGCGCGCCAGCCGCTTCGAGTTCGACCTGGAGACCGAGGTCGGCGTGGCCCACAATGCCGTCGTCCGCTTCAAGAGCGTGCCCATCCTGGCTTTTCCCAGGGTGAGTTTTCCGCTGAGCGACAAGCGCAAGTCGGGCCTGTTGCCGCCTACCATCAGCATGGGCTCGACGAACGGGTTTGAGTTTCGCCAGCCGTATTACTTCGACATCGCACCCAATCGGGATGCCACCTTTTCACCGGCGATCCTGAGCAAGCGCGGCGTAGACCTCGCCGGCGAGTTCCGTTACCTGGAACCCAGTTACCAGGGCGAACTGCGTGCCAATTACCTGCCCAGCGACAAGCTGCGCGACCGGGACCGCTGGTCCTACGGCTACCAGCACACCGGCACCATTGCCACCGGCCTGGCTTCGGTCGGCAACCTCGGCCTCAACCTCAACCTGAATCGTGTCAGCGACAACGATTACTGGAAGGATTTTCCGGCACGCTCCGGTTACACCACCCAGCGCCTGCTGTCCCAGGATGCCACCCTGACCTGGGGCAGGGGATTCTTCTCCAGCACCCTGCGAACCCTGAAGTGGCAGACCTTGCAGGACGTGACCTCGCCCATCGTCCCTCCGTATGACCGGCTTCCGCAGCTCACGGCCGCCTACACCCGGGTGGACGCCCCCCTGGGAGGGCTGGGCAACGGCTTCGACTGGTCGATCGAGGGCGATTACACCCGCTTCTCCGCGGACCGCACGCTGACGAACCAGCCCAACAGCAACCGGGCTTTCACCAAGCTGCAGATCAGCCGTCCCTGGCTGTCGTCGGCGGGTTTCATCACGCCCAAGGTGCAGCTGCATGCCACCAGCTACCAGTTCGACGCGCCGCTGGTGGGCGGGGCGAAGACGGCCTCGCGTGTGGTTCCGACCTTCAGCCTGGACAGCGGCCTGCAGTTCGAGCGTGAGGCCAGCTTCCTGGGCCGCAATTTCACCCAGACGCTGGAGCCGCGGGCTTTTTATGTCCGCACGCCCTACCGCGACCAGAGCCTGCTGCCCAACTATGACTCCGGCATCAACGACTTCAACTTCGCGACCGTCTTTACCGAGAACGCTTTTGTCGGCAATGACCGCATTTCCGACGCGAACCTGCTGACACTGGGTGTGACCTCCCGCCTGCTGGATCCCGCGACCGGCGCCGAAGCCGTGCGCGTCGGTATCGCGCAGCGCCTGCGCTTTGAAGACCAGCGGGTGACCCTGCCCGGCGCACTGCCGGTTACCGACCGCATCAGCGACATACTGGTCGGCGCGTCCGTCAACTGGGTGCCGCAATGGTCTTTCGACAGCACGGTGCAATACAACCCCAAGACCCGGCAGTCCGAGCGCGCCTCGTTCGGCGTGCGTTATAACCCGGGCAATTACCGCGTCATCAGCGCCGCATTCCGGCGCCAGCGCAACGTCAGCGAGCAGATCGATGTGGGCTGGCAGTGGCCCATCAACGACCTGTGGGGCGACAAGGGCAAGGACCTGGGTCCCGGGCAGGGCCAGGGGCCGGGGCGTTATTACGCGGTCGGCCGGCTGAACTACAGCGTGCTGGACAAGCGGCTGGTCGACTCCATCATCGGCGTCGAATACGACGGCTGCTGCTGGATAAGCCGCGTCGTGCTGCAGCGCTCGCAGACCAGTACCGGCACTTCCGACACCCGGATCATGTTCCAGCTGGAGCTGGTGGGCTTCTCCCGCATTGGCGGGAACCCCCTGGAAACCCTCAAGTCAAATGTCCCGCGCTACCAGTACCTGCGTGAGAAAATCGAGGCTCCAAGCCGCTTTACCACTTATGACTAATATCCGTTTTCTTCCTGAACTCTCCCCAAGCCTGCCGCGCGCCGCCGCCCTCACCCTGGCGCTTTCGGCCTTGCTGGCGGTTCAGGTGCAGGCCCAGGGGCTCAAGCCGTCCAATCCCCTGCGCCTGTCCGACCCGGCTGCCGCCGCGCGCGCCCCGGCCCAGGGTGGCGGCGGGCAACGCCAGGCCGATTTCATCGTCGCGGTGGTGAATTCCGAGCCGATCACCAACAGCGAGGTCCGCCTCAAACTGATACGCACCGAGCAGCAGATCCTCCAGCAGGGCACGGCCCTGCCGCCGCGCAGTGAACTGGTGCCGCAGATCCTGGAGCGCATGATCAGCGACAAGGCGCAGCTGCAGCTGGCACGCACCTCGGGTATCCGGATCGATGAAAACACCATCGAAAACGCGGTCCAGACCGTGGCCAGCCAGAACCAGATCTCGGTGGACCAGCTGCGCAGCCGCCTGAAGGGGGACGGCATCGACTACACCCAGTTCCGCTCCGAAGTGCGCGATGAGCTTCTGGTGGGCCGCTTGCGCCAGCGCGAACTGGAGTCGCGCGTCACCGTGAACGAGCAGGAGATAGACCAGTTCCTGCGCGACCAGGAAGGCGGCGGCGCCGAGCCTTCCGCCTTGGCCCTCAACCTGGGCGAAATTCTGGTGCCGGTGCCGGAGAACGCCACGCCCGACCAGGTCGCGGCGCTGCAGGCCAGGGCCCAGCAGGTGGTGGATCGTGCCAAGGCCGGCGGCGATTTCGCTGCGCTGGCCGCGGAGTTCTCCGCATCCGCCACACGCGCCACCGGCGGCCAGATGGGCCTGCGCACGGCGGACCGCTATCCCCCCCTCTTTGTCGAAGCAACCAAAAACCTGCAGACCGGCGGACTGGCCGGCCCGGTGCGAAGCGGCGCGGGCTTTCACATCCTCAAGGTGATCGAGAAGCGCCAGGGCGGTATGCCCGGCGCCACCGTGACGCAGACCCATGCCCGGCACATCCTGCTGCGCTTGAACCCCAAACAGACGGAAGCCACCGCGACGGAAAAACTCGCCGAGCTCAAGAAACGTGTCCAGGCGGGGAAAGCCGATTTTGCCGCCCTCGCCCGCGAAAACAGCGAGGACGGTTCGGCCAAGGAAGGCGGCGACCTGGGTTGGGCCAGCCCCGGCATGTTTGTGCCTGAGTTTGAGAAGGTCATGAACAGCCTGGCACCCAACCAGGTCTCCGATCCACTGGTGACCCGATACGGCGTGCACATCATCCAGGTGCTGGAGCGCCGCGACACGCAGCTCTCGCTGCGCGACCAGCGCGAGATCGCGCGTAACGTGCTGCGCGAGAAGAAGCAAAACGAAGCTTACGCACTCTGGGCCCAGGAGGTCCGTGGCCGTGCGTATGTGGAGTATCGTGATCCTCCTCAATAATGTGGCCCCCACGGTCGCTCGCTTCGCGTAGCTCCCTGCCCCTTTCCTCACGAAAGGGGCCGTTGCGCCTGCGGTCTGGCAAAGCCAGTCCCGCGGCCCCTGCTGGTTTAGGGCGTGAGGCCGCTATATATGAAACACATCCCGCGCAAACGCTTCGGCCAGCATTTCCTGACTGACCAGGGCATCATTGAAGGCATCGTCCAGGCGATCGCGCCGCGGGCTGGCCAGGCTGTGGTGGAAATCGGGCCCGGGCTTGCGGCCTTGACGCAGCCGCTCGTCGAGCGCCTTGGCAAGCTGACGGTGATCGAGCTGGACCGTGACCTGGCGCGGCAACTGCGCGAGCACCCCCAGCTCAGTGTGGTCGAATCCGACATCCTCAAGGTCGACATCCGTGAACTGGCGCACACCGCTTGCGCGCAGGGGCAAAAGCTTCGGGTCGTCGGCAACCTTCCGTACAACATCTCCACGCCTATCCTGTTCCACCTGCTGGATGCGGTCGACGTGATTGAAGACCAGCACTTCATGCTGCAAAAGGAAGTCATAGACCGCATGGTGGCCGCACCGGCCACCAGCGACTACGGCCGGCTCAGCGTGATGCTGCAGTGGCGCTACGCCATGGAAAACGTGTTGTTCGTGCCGCCGCACAGCTTTGACCCGCCGCCGCGCGTGGACAGCGCGGTGGTGCGCATGGTGCCGCATGCCGTGCCGGCGGCGCTGGATGTCAAGCTGCTCAGCGAACTGGTGCAGGTGGCTTTCAGCCAGCGCCGCAAGCTGCTGCGCCACACGCTGGGGCAATGGCTCACCGCGCGGGGCTTCGGCGGAACTTTTGACGTGCAGCGCCGTGCCGAGGAAGTGCCGGTGGCCGAGTACGTCGCGCTGGTGCAGGCGCTTTAAGCCGGAACGGCAACAGCCGGCATAAAAAAAGCCCGTCAAGGACGGTCTTTTTTTGCGGGCGCTTGCGGCGCCCACGATGTCGTTTTTGCTTTAAGCAGCGGCGAGCCAGTAACCCGCGTTAAACGGGCTGCTCATGCGCAACGCCAGAGGTGACACGTCTACCAGTTTGTCGGTAGGCATGACTTCTTCACCTTCTGCAACTGCTTGCTGGGCCTCATTCGCCCGATCCCCTTGGCCGATGTCTGGGGAGCGGGCTACAGAAAAGAATAGAAACATCTGAACGGTATCTTGCGATCCGCCCAGTAGTCCGAGGCATCCCGGAAGATGTCGAGCAGCTGCTCGCGCGCTTCCTTGTCGAATTTGGCGTTGGCCGGAATCTGCTCGAGCACGACGATGAAGCCGGGCTGCGGGCCTGATTTGTGGACCAGGTCCGTCATGCAGTCGTACAGCGCGTCGAAATTCTTGCCGAAGTGGGCCGGGAAGGTGTATTGCGCCGCAATCATGTCCAGCACGTCCTGCTTGCTCTGGGCATTGCCCAGGTTGGCATACAGGAAATGCTGGTTCAGCTGTGTCGCTGCGTCCTGCAGATCCTGCACCCGGAAGGCACGTATGGATTGAACGATATTGGGCCGCACGCCGCGCAAGGGCGTTTCGCCGTCCTTGCGCACCGGCGTCTCGTTGTCCCGACGAAGTGGTGTATCCATCTCCGCTACTCTTTCTCTGAAGTCAAAAACTTGAAATAACAACCACAGTTCATTTACTGAACGATTCTGCGAAAACTCGCATAGTGGTCGTCGGTGTAATAACAGGCATCCGGAGCGGTGGGTTTCAAGCCGCCACAAACAATGCGCCGGGCTCCCCGGCTGCGTTCATTGGGCGTCCTGACGGTGTATTCGCGGTAGTAACCGCGACGGTTGGCCGGAAGAAGTCGCTCCCGGTTGCCAAACACCACGCCGTCCTTGTCATGCCTGAACGGCCCACCCTGGTAAATCAGCGTCATCATGTCGCGCCCTTGCGGGGGCAATTGGGCCGTTGCGATCGTGCCGGCCGCTGCCGGTGTATCCGCACCCTTGGCCTGCACCACGCTGGGGATCAGCCCGCTCAGGCTGGTTGTCAAGACCAGCAGGCCGACCATTCTGGCCGCCTGCCAACGTCCCCACCCATTGCGCAACATGAAAAAGAAGCCTTTCCTGGAACCTAAGGCCAGCCCGCCGATTTCGGGTTAACCCTTAAATTTCAAGAGAGGTAGTTTGCCGCATATGGCCAAAAAACGCAAGTGGCTGCTGAAAATTTAGGCAGTAAAGACTGGGCTTATTACCTAAATAAGTTAGTACTGGCTATCTAATTTTGGCTTATCGGGCGGCGTTCGCATCCGCGACCGTCAGGGCCGTCATGTTGACGATGCGGCGCACCGTGGCGGTAGCGGTCAGGATGTGCATGGGTTTGTTCGCGCCCAGCAGCACGGGGCCGATAGCGATGTTGCCGCCGGCCGCCGTCTTGAGCAGGTTGTACGAAATATTGGCCGCATCAATATTGGGCAGGACCAGCAGGTTGGCCTCGCCCGTTAGCGTGCTGTTGGGCATGATCAGTGCGCGCGCGTCGGCGTCCAGCGCCATGTCGCCGTGCATTTCGCCGTCGACTTCCAGCCAGGGCGCCTTTTCGCGCAGCAGTTCCAGCGTGCGGCGCATCTTCAGGGCGCTCGGCAGGTTGGACGAGCCGAAGTTCGAATGCGACAGCAGGGCCGCCTTGGGCTTGATGCCGAAGCGCATCATTTCCTCGGCCGCCATGGTGGTGATCTCGGCGAGTTGCTCGGCCGTCGGGTCGCAGTTGACGTGGGTGTCGAGCAGGAACACCTGGCGGTTCGGCAGCAACAGGCCGTTCATGCAGGCATAGGTGTTGACGCCTTCGCGCTTGCCGATGACCTGGTCCAGGTAGTCCAGGTGGTGGGCGGTCGTGCCCCAGGTGCCGCAGATCAGGCCGTCGACGTCGCCCTTGTGCAGCAGCATGCCGGCGATCAGCGTGAGGCGGCGGCGCATCTCGATCTTGGCGATCTGCACGGTGACGCCGCGGCGCTCCATCATGCGGTGGTAGGTCTGCCAGAAGTCGCGGTAGCGGTGGTCCTGCTCGACGTTGACCACGTCGTAGTCGAGCTCTTCCTTCAGGCGCAGGCCGAATTTTTCGATGCGCTGGGCAATGATGGCCGGGCGGCCGATCAGCGTCGGCCGTGCCAGGCCTTCGTCCACCACAATCTGGCAGGCGCGCAGTACGCGTTCTTCCTCGCCCTCAGCGTAGGCCACGCGCTTGCGGCTGGCGGCCTTGGCGGCCGCGAAAATCGGTTTCATGACCGTGCCCGAGGCGTAGACGAAGCTCTGCAGCTTGTCGCGGTAGGCGTTCATGTCCTGGATCGGCCGCAAGGCCACGCCGCTGTCGGCCGCCGCCTGCGCCACGGCGGGCGCGATCTTCATCATGAGGCGCGGGTCAAAGGGCTTGGGAATCAGGTACTCGGGGCCGAAGGCGAGCTTCTCGCCCACATAGGCGGCCGCCACGACTTCACTCTGCTCGGCCTGTGCCAGCTCGGCGATCGCATGCACGGCCGCGATTTCCATCTCGATGGTGATGGTGGAGGCGCCGGCATCCAGCGCGCCGCGGAAGATATAAGGAAAGCACAGGACGTTGTTGACCTGGTTGGGGTAATCGGTGCGGCCGGTCGCCATGATGGCGTCGTCGCGCACGGACTTGACGTCCTCGGGCGTGATCTCGGGATTCGGGTTGGCCAGCGCCAGGATGATGGGCTTGGCGGCCATCTTGGCGACCATGTCCTTCTTGAGCACACCGCCGGCCGACAGGCCCAGGAAAATGTCCGCGCCCGCGATCACGTCGCTGAGGGTGCGCGCGTCGGTCTTCTGCGCGAACTGGATCTTGTCCTCGTCCATCAGCTCGGTGCGGCCTTCATAGACCACGCCGGCCAGGTCGGTCACGAACACGTTCTCGCGTTGAATGCCCAGCTTGAGCAGCAGGTTCAGGCAGGCCAGCGCCGCAGCGCCCGCGCCGGAAGTCACCAGCTTGACCTGGCCGGGGCCTTTGCCGACCACCTTGAGCGCATTGAGGACCGCCGCACCCACGGTGATGGCAGTGCCGTGCTGGTCGTCGTGGAACACCGGGATCTTCATGCGCTTGCGCAGTTCGCGCTCGACGTAGAAGCAATCGGGCGCCTTGATGTCTTCAAGGTTGATGGCGCCGAAGGTCGGCTCCAGCGAGGCAATGATGTCGACCAGCTTGACCGGGTCTTTTTCGTCGATCTCGATGTCGAACACGTCCACGCCGGCGAACTTCTTGAACAGCACGCCCTTGCCTTCCATGACCGGCTTGGAGGCCAGCGGGCCGATGTCGCCCAGGCCCAGCACGGCGGTGCCGTTGGTGATCACGGCCACCAGGTTGCCGCGGCTGGTGTACTTGAAGGCGTTGTTGGGGTCCTTGACGATCTCTTCGCAGGGCGCCGCGACGCCGGGGGAATAGGCCAGGGCCAGGTCGCGCTGGTTGGTCAGCTGCTTGGTCGCTGCGATGGCCACCTTGCCGGGGGTCGGAAACTCGTGGTATTCAAGTGCGGCGCGGCGCAGTTCGGCGCGTTTTTCTTCGCGGTCATCGGGCATCGCGGCGGGTGGTGTCGGCATCAGCAAGGTCTCCAGCGGGAACGGTCGGTTGACCGTCAATTTCTTGTAAGGTCTGCGATTGTAGGCCGTTGGAGGGGAAAACCCTAGTAAGTGAATCTACGCAAAAAGGTGGATCGCTTTTGACTTTTCGGCATGGAAAGCCGCTTCGCCGCGAAGCTTGTTCACGATAGCGGCGCGTAGCCGTTTTTTGCGCGCTTTAAGCGCGAAATGCAGAACGGGTGGCAGGGCCGGCGGCCCGGCCGCTCAGCGTGCCACGCCCAGCAACTGATCCAGGCGCTCGGGCTGCTCGCGCAGGGCCTGGGCTGTTCCCGTGTGCACCACCGTGCCGCGGTCCAGCACCACGGCGCTGTCGGAAATCGCCAGGATGGCCTGCGGATGCTGCTCCACGATGATGGCGCTCAGGCCTTCTTCGCGCGTGATGCGGCGTATGGCGCGCAGCAGTTCCTCCACGATGATGGGCGCCAGGCCTTCCAGCGGCTCGTCAAGCAGCAGCAGCTTCGGATTGAGCACCAGCGCCCGGCCCACGGCCAGCATCTGCTGCTCGCCGCCCGACAGCTGCGTGCCCAGGTTGCCCTTGCGCTCGGCCAGGCGCGGGAACATGGCGTACACGCCCTCGGGATTCCATTTGCCCGGGCGCGCCACCGCTGTGAGGTTTTCGTGCACCGTCAGCGACTTGAAGATGTTTCGCTCCTGCGGCACCCAGCCTATGCCAGCTGCCGCGCGTTCATGCGAGGGCAACTGGTGCAGCGCGACCATGGCCGCGCCCGCGCCGAACGAAATGGCGCCGCCGTGCTGCCGCGTCGCGCCCGCCAGCGTGTTGATCAGCGTGGTCTTGCCGGTGCCGTTGCGGCCCAGCAGTGCGAGCGTCTGGCCTTCACCCAGCGTGAACGACACCTCGTGCAGCACCACGGCCTCGCCGTAGCCGGCGCGCAGTTTGTCGACCTTGAGCAGCTCAGCCATGGGCCACCTCCTCGCCATGTTCCTCTCCATGTTCCTCGCCATGGCCTAGGTACACCGCCTTGACCTGCGGGTCGGCCGCGATTTCCTCGGGCGTGCCCTCGGTCAGCAGCGTGCCGTTGACCAGCACCGTCATGGTGGTGGCGAAGCTGAACACCAGGTCCATGTCGTGCTCGATCAGCAGCACCGACACATCCGCGGGCAGCGCGGCCACGGTTTGCAGCAGTTCCTCGCGCTCGCCGGCCGGCACGCCCGCCACGGGTTCGTCCAGCAGCAGCACGCGCGGTTCGCAGGCCAGCGCCACGGCGATCTCCAGCAGGCGGCGCTTGCCGTAGGCCAGCACGCGGGTCGGCTGGTCCATCACCTCGGTCAGGTGAAACTGCTCCAGCAATTGCTCGCAGCGCTCGGCCACGGCCCGGTTGCGGCCCAGCGGCTGCCACCATTTCGCGCCCAGGCCCGTTTGCTGCGACACGGCCAGTGCCAGCGTCTGCAGCGGCGTGAGCGAGTCGAACAGCTGGTTGATCTGGAAGGTGCGCACCATGCCGCGCTTGACGCGCTGGTGCGGCGCCAGCCGCGTGATGTCTTCCCCTTCGAGCAGGATGCGGCCCTCGGTCGGTTGCAGCACGCCCGTCAGCAGATTGACCAGCGTCGTCTTGCCCGCGCCGTTGGGGCCTATCAAGGCATGGCGCGCGCCGCGCCGCAGGTTCAGGCTCACGTTGTTGGTGGCGGTGATGCCGCCGAAGCGCATCACCAGGCCTTGCGCGGACAGCACCGCGTCCTGCGTCGTGTCGCTCATGGCCGGCCTCCGTGCCGGCGCTGCGGCAGCCAGGTCCAGGGCCGGACCAGCCGCTCGCGGCCCACCAGCACCAGCACCACCAGGAAGAGACCAATCCAGAAGGTCCAGTACTGCGGCGTGATGGACGAGAGCGCATCCTGCATCAGCTTGAACACAATCGCCCCGGCCACGCCGCCATACAGCCAGCCCACGCCACCCACCACCAGGATCAGCAGCACGTCGGCCGAGCGGTGGAACTCGAACAAATCCAGCGAGGCGAAGCCGGTGGTCTGCGTCAGCAGCGCGCCGGCCGCGCCGGCCACGCCCGCCGCCACCGTGTAGACCACCGCCAGCCGCGACGCCACCGGAATGCCGATGGCCATGGCGCGCAGGCGGTTGTCGCGTATCGCCTCCAGCGTCGCGCCCAGCGGCGAATGCACCAGGCGGCGCATCAGCACGAACAGCAGCAGCAGCACGGCCAGCGAATAGTAGGCGGCGGTGCGCCCCGCGAGGTCGAATTCGAAGCTGCCCAGCAGCGGCCCCATGACCACGCCCTGCAGGCCGTCGGCGCCGCCGGTCAGCCAGTCGAGCTTGTTGGCCAGCTCCAGCAGGATCAGCGCCACACCCAGCGTCACCATGAGCCGCGTCAGGTCGCTGCCGCGCTGGATGGTGAGCGAACACACGGCGCCCAGCAGCGTGGCGGTGGCGATGCCCACGGCCAGGCCCAGCAGCGGGTCGGGCATGACCAGCTTGGCGAACAGCGCCGCCGCATAGCCGCCTATGCCGAAGAAAGCCGCATGGCCCAGCGAGACGATGCCGGCATAGCCCAGCACCAGGTCCAGCGACACCGCGAACAGCGCGACGATGGCGATCTCGTTGATAAGGGACGCATGGCTGGGCATCAGCACCGGCGCGGCGAAGGCGAGAAGCCAGAGCACCGGCTCCCAGGGCTTCCAGCGGCTGCTCTTGAGCAGCGATGTCTGCGTGTTCATTTATTTGCCTCCCTTGCGCACAAAGAGGCCCTGCGGCCGCCAGATCAGGATCACGATCATCAGGCTGTAGACGATGAAGGCGCCCAGCTTGGGGATGTAGTACTTGCCCGCCACGTCGGCAATGCCCAGCAGCAAGGCGGCCAGCAGCGGCCCGGTGATCGACGAGGTGCCGCCCACGGCCACCACGATCAGGAAATAAATCATGAACTTGAGCGGAAAGCTCGGGTCCAGGCCCAGCACCTCGGCGCCCAGCGCGCCGCCCAGGCCGGCCAGGCCCGAGCCCACGGCGAAGGTCGAGAGGAACACCAGGTTGACGTTGATGCCCAGTCCGGCCGCCACGCGCTGGTCGTCCACCGACGCACGCAGCCGGCTGCCGAAGCGCGTGCGCGCCAGCAGGTACTGCAGGCCCACCGTCAGTCCAGCGCACACCGCGATGATGAACAGCCGGTAGTGGCCCATGCCCAGCATCCAGGCGCCGCTGCCGATCTCGGTGCGGCCTTTGAGCCATTGGGGCAACTGCACGATCTGCTGCGTCGAGCCCACGAAATAATCGACGCTGGCCACCGCCATGAACACCAGGCCGATGGAAAACAGCACCTGGTCCAGGTGCGGCTTGTTGTAGAGCGGCCGGTACAGCGTGCGTTCCAGCACCGCGCCCAGCAGCGCCGAGCCGATGAAGGCCAGCGGCAGGCACAGCAAAAAGGGCACGCCGAAATGCTGCATCAGCAGCACGGTGATGTAGCCGCCGGCCATCGCGAAGGCGCCGTGCGCGAGGTTGATGAAATTCATCAAGCCCATGGTCACCGCCAGGCCCACCGCCAGGATGAACAGCAGCATGCCGTAGGCGATACCGTCGAAAAGAAGGGTCAGCATGCTTTGGCCGGAGGATCAGTGTTTGCTTGAAAGAGGTCCATGCCAGGAACGGCGCGGAACCGGCTTTGCCGGGCCGCAGAGGTTGCCCCCAGCAGGGGGGAGGCGCCGCGAAGCGGCGCTTCGGGGGTTACTTATTCTTCCCGGGATCCTTGACGTCCTTGATCACGTCAAATTCCACGTTGTAAAGCTGGCCGTCCTTCTTCTCGACCTTGCGCAGGTAGACGTCCTGCACGATGTCGCGCGTTTGCGCGTCGATGAAGATCTTGCCGCGCGGGCTTTCAAACAGCTGGCCCTTCATGGCCGCGAGCAGCGCGTCGCCGCCGCCCTGGCCCTTGCTGGTTTTGAGCGCTTCGTAAATCACCCGCATGCCGTCATAGCCGCCCACGGCCATGAAGTTGGGGCGCAGGCCCTTGTTGGCCTTGGAAAAAGCTTCCACGAATTTTTTGTTCATGGCCGAGGGGTGCGCCGCCGAGTAGTGGTGCGAGGTCACCACGCCCAGTGCGCCGTCGCCCATGTCGTTGAGCTGGTCGTCGTCCGTCACGTCGCCGGTGGCGATCAGCCGTATGCCGGCCTTGTCCAGGCCGCGCTCGAGGAACTGCTTCATCACCGCGGCGCCCGCGCCGGAAGGCACGAAGACGAACAGCGCGTCGGGTTTGTTGTCCCGCACCTTCTGCAGGAAGGGCGCGAAGTCGGGGTTGCGCAGCGGCACGCGCAGCGCGTCGGTCACCTGGCCGCCGTTGAAGGTCAGGCGGTCCTTGAAGAATTTTTCGGCGTCGATGCCGGGGCCGTAGTCGGACACCAGCGTGACCACCGTCTTGATGCCGTTCTTGGGCGCCCAGTCGGCCAGCGCGACCGAGACCTGCGGCAGCGTGAAGCTGGTGCGCACGATGTAGGGCGAGGACTGCGTGATGCTGGACGTCGCGGCCGCCATCACCACCATCGGTGTCTTGGACTGCGTCGCGATGGGCGCGGTGGCCAGGGCCGAGGGCGTGATACCGAAGCCCGCCAGCACGTTGACCTTGTCGTTGACCACCAGCTCCTGCGCCAGGCGGCGCGTGGTGTCCGGCAGCGAGGTGTCGTCCTTCACGATCAGCTGGATCTTCTTGCCCGCCACGGTGTCGCCGTTCTGCGCCATGTAAAGCCGGGCGGCCGCCTCGATCTGTCTGCCCGTGGTGGCTTGCTGGCCCGTCATCGGCAGGATCAGGCCTATCTTGAAGGTGTTGTCCTGGGCCAGTGCGGGAGCGGCAAGTGCCGCGGCCGACAGCGCGGCGGCGGTGAGGAAGGTACGTTTTTTCATGCTTGTCTCCTGGGTGGTTTTCAGTTCTTGCTGCTGCGTCAAATGCGGCGATGTTCAGGTTGCCGGCATCCGGCCGTAAAACGGTGCGAGTCTAGTATGAGTGCGGTATCGGCACAAATGTTCGATATGTGAACACATCGGCCCGTGCCATCCATGGCTTGATTTTGTCGGTTGCCGCTCCCGGCGTTGCCGTGCGTTCGCTATCGGTTGCGCGATCATCGCGCGCATGGCCCGGTGATCGCACACAAGTTGCCTCCTCAGGCGTCGGGCCGGTAGGACGAGTCCAGCGTCACCGAGCCGACCACGCGCGAGACACAGGCGCACAGCCGTGTGTTCTGCTGTTTCTCGTGCTCGCTCAGAAAGACGTCGCGGTGGTCGATCTCGCCGTCCAGCGCCAGCACGTCCAGCGTGCACAGGCCGCATTCACCGCGCTTGCAGTCGGACACCGCTTCCACGCCCGCCTGCTCCAGCGCGTCCAGCAGGCTGCAGCCGGGCGGCACGGTGATGTCCAGCGCGTGGCGCGGAATCAGCACCCTGAAAGCCTGCGGCGAAAAGCGCCCGCTGTTGCCGAAGGTCTCGTAACGCAGGTCGGTCGCCGGCCGGCCCGAGGCCTCCCAGGCGTGGCGTGCGGCGTCCAGCATGGGCACCGGGCCGCACACATACATTTGCGCGCCCACCGGCAATGCCGCGATCTCGCCGGCGAAATCGATGCGCGCGTCGACGGCTGCTTGCAGCCGCCCGCCCAGGCTGGCCCGCAGCATTTCGCCGTAAGCCAGTTCAGATTCGCTGCGCACGCCGTACAGCATGCGCAACGAGCGGCCCGATTGAGCACAGCGGCCGGCCAGCGCCTGGGCCATGCCCAGCAACGGCGTGATGCCTATGCCGCCGGCCACCAGCAGGTAGGCCGGTGCGTTGAAGTCCAACGGGAAATGGTTGCGCGGGCCGCTGACCTGCAGCCGGTCGCCGGCGGCCAGCCGCCACATCGCGCGCGAACCGCCGCGGCCGTCGTCCAGCCGCTTCACCGCGATGCGCCACGTTTGCCCGTCGGGCTTGCCGACCAGCGAATAAGAGCGCAGCTCCGGCCTGCCGTCGACCAGCAGCTGCACCTGCAGGTGGCTGCCGGGTTCGTGGCGCTGCACAGCGGCCGCATCACCCGCGGGCCGGATGCGGAACTCGCGCACGGTGGGCGTGAGGTCCTCAAAAGATTCAATGACCGCATCGGTCCAGCTGGCGTTGGCTTTCATTATTTTTTCCGTATTAAACGCACGCCCGGCATCTGGTCCAGGTTGTGGCTGGCCACGGCGGCGCGCAGGTTGCGCTGGGCCAGGCGCGAGTGCTCGCGCATGATGGCCTCGGCGCGCGAGCCTTCGCGCTGCTCGATGGCGTCCAGCACCTGGCGGTGCTGGTCCTGCGCCACGATGAGCATGTCGCGCGCGCGCGGCGAGTTGGCCTGCACCACCACGAATCCCGAGGCCGAGGCGAAGGGCAGGCTGGACACGCGGTCCAGCTCTTTGGCGATCACCTCGCTGCCCGCCATTTCGCTGAGCAGCGCGTGAAAGCGCTCGTTGAGCGCCACATAGCTTGAGAACGCCTCGTCGTTGAGGGCCGGCTGGCTCAGCACTTCGTCGATGCGGTTCAGGCATTCGCGCGCTTCGCCGAGCACCACGGTGGGCGCGCCGCGCTCGGCCGCCAGCCGCGCTGACAGGCCCTCGATCGTGCCGCGCAATTCGATCGCCTCGGACACGTCGCGCTCCGAAAACGTGCGCACCGCGAAGCCGCCGTTGGGCAGCGATTCGAGCAGGCCCTCCTGCTCCAGCCGCATCAGCGCCGCGCGTATCGGCGTGCGCGAGACGCCCAGCTTTTCGACGATGGACAGCTCGGCGATGCGCGCGCCGCCGGGCAGTTCGCCCGCCAGGATCATCTCGCGCAGCTGCAGCTGCGCCCTCACCTGCGCGCTCTCCAGGCTGTTGGGGGCGGCTGAAGGGTTTGTCGTGGCCATGGGGATTATTTTTGTCATGGAGTTCAGGCCGCAAGGCGTATCGGGATCACCGTCGCCGTCGGCGCTTCCTGCGCGATCAGCCGGTCTATCAGGCGCCGCGCCCACATGGACCCGGCGTCGATGTTGAGGTTGTAGAACTGGTGGTCGGGGTGTTCATCGATGGCGATTTGCTGGGCTTCCAGCACGAGTTCGTCCTCGCGGAAGATGCCGGCCACGCCTTCGCGCAGCTGGTGCGTCAGGCGCTGTTCGCCCAGGCAGTAATTGCGTGCGAAGGCCCAGAAGTAGTGGCAGCTGCCGTCCGTCTCGGGCGTCACCGTGTTCAGCACAAAACCGTTGACGCCCTTGCTGCGGTCGCCGGGCCGGCCGTCTTTGGGCGGCGCGCCCGACCCGGCCTCGGCCACGCCGACGTCGATGTTCACGGTGCAGGGCGCTTCGAATTTGATGATCTGCCAGCGGTCCACCTTGCCGGTGTAGCCGCGCGCGTGTTCGATCTGCCCGGCCCAGAAGGGCGGCGCGTCTATGTTTTCCATCCAGCGCGTCACGGTGGCCGTGCGGTCGCCATGCGTGGCCACAAAGGGTGCCTCGGCCACGGCGCGCTGGCCTATGCTGGAACCGTGCACAAAGGTCTCGTGGGTCAGGTCCATCAGGTTGTCCACCACGAGGCGGTAGTCGCACTTCACGGTGATCAGCTTGCCGTCGCCGGCCCAGGCCGCATCGTCGTTCCAGTGCATGTCGGGCACCAGCGCCGGGTCCGCCTTGGCCGGGTCGCCGGGCCAGACCCAGATGAAGCGGTGTTTTTCGACCACCGGGAAGGCGCGCACGCAGGCCGAGGGGTTCAGCGTTTCCTGGCTGGGCATATGGGTGCAGCGGCCCTGCGCGTTGTAGACCAGGCCGTGGTAGCCGCAAGTCACTTCATCGCCCTCCAGCGTGCCCATGGACAGCGGCAGCAGCCGGTGCCAGCAGGCGTCCTCCAGCACGGCGACCTGGCCGTCGGTGCGGCGGAACATCACGAGCTTCTGCTTGCACACCGTGCGCGCCAGCAGCTTGCGGCCCAGCTCGACGTCATAGGCGGCGGCATACCAGGCGTTGAGCGGAAAAGTGGGTTTTTTGGCTTCCATGGATACGCAATGTATACATAAACCGTCCAAAAGCCAAGAAAACTAGGGAAATTCAGGGTAAATACGGAGTTTCTGTATTCAATGAGGGTAGTTCCGGCTGGAATACCATGAGGCCCTGTATCTGCAAACTATGGAGACTTTCCCATGAGCGCCAAACTACCCGCCCGCTACGACCACGTCGGCAGCTTTCTGCGTCCCCAGTACCTGCTCGAAGCCCGCGAGCAAAAAGCCAAGGGCCAGATCACGCCTGAACAACTGCGCAAGGTCGAAGACCAGGCCATCACCGAGATCGTGAAGTTCCAGGAAGACGTGGGCCTTAAAAGCATCACCGACGGCGAATTCCGCCGCACTTATTTCCACATCGATTTCCTCGAACAGATCGGCGGCGTGAAGACCGACATCCCGGTCACCATCCAGCGGCCCGACGGCAGCATGGAACTGGCGCCGCCCGTGATGCGTGTGATCGACAAGGTGCGCCACGTCAAGGACATCCAGCTCGCCGACTTCCAGTACCTCAAGAGCCAGGTCAGCGCCGGCAATACGCCCAAGGTCACCATCCCCTCGCCCACCATGCTGCACTTTCGCGGCGGCCGCGCCGGCATCAGCAAGGAGGCTTATCCCGAGCTCGACCCGGCCTTCTACGACGACGTGGCCAAAGCCTATGGCGACGAGTTGCGCAGCCTGGCCGCGGCCGGCTGCACCTATGTGCAGATGGACGACACCAACCTGGCCTACCTCTGCGACGAAAAAATGCGCGAAGCGGCGCGCCAGCGCGGCGACGACCCCAACGAGCTGCCGCATCGCTACGCCAAATTCATCAACAAGGTGGTGGCGCAAAAGCCCGCCGGCATGACCCTGGCCATGCACCTGTGCCGCGGCAACTTCAAGAGCACCCACGCCGCGGCCGGCAATTACGAGCCGGTGGCCGAGGCGCTGCTCAAGGAAATGGACCTGGACGCCTATTTCCTCGAATACGACGACAGCCGCAGCGGTGACTTCAAACCCCTGCGTTACCTGCCCAAGGGAAAAACCGTGGTGCTGGGGCTGGTCACCACCAAGTTCGGCGAAATGGAAAGCAAGGACGACCTGAAGCGCCGCATCGAAGACGCGGCGAAATACGCGCCACTGGAGCAGCTGGCGCTGTCACCGCAGTGCGGCTTCAGCAGCACCGTGCACGGCAACAACATCGCCGTCGAAGCGCAGCGCAACAAGCTGCGCCTCGTAGTCGAAACGGCGCGCGAGGTGTGGGGCACGGCCTGAGCGGCTCAGCGCATAGCCGCTAGGCGCGGGTGGTGGACAGGACGGCTTGTGCCTGCGCAGGCGCGGCCGGGCGCTGGCCGCCCCAGCGCTGCCAAGCCTTTTCATGGAAGAAAAAGGCAAAAGCCTGCACCGTCGGCTCGAGCAGGCTCAGCGTGATCGCCAGCAGGAAGTTGCCGGTCACCGCATAGGCCACCAGCGCCGCCACCGTCACGTGCACCACGTAATAGCTGGCGGTTTTCTTCAGGGTGGGCAGGTTGGCGCGTACCAGTTTGCTCATCGGCTGTTCCTTCAAAATAGCTAAAAGCGATTGATTCCTATCCAATGGTAGGAATTGCCTAAGCTTCAGGCCAATTGATTTGGCCTAAATGATCCATAGGGCTATGAGCCGTAAATAGCGCGCAAAGCCGATTTCTTACAAATTGCAACATTTGAGGGCAGCCTCTTACGCTTGTAGCGACTGGCATCAAAAAAGTGTGAAAAAACAAACAGATACGAGCTAAACCTGCGCCCCGAACAGGGAAAGCGTTGGACAGAATGAATGCAAAAGGCTACAACCGGATTGCAACACTTTGTTGCATTCTGGCTTGAAAGGTCTGTCCTTGTTCCGTCCTCCTGTTCTGGTGCTCCGGCCTTTGGCCTGGGCTGTACTGGCTGCCGTCGCCGCCGGGAGCGCGCCTGCGTTCGCCCAGGTGCGGCCGGATGCCGGCACCTTGCTGGAGTCGCCAGGCCCGTTGCCCTTGCTGCCGCCCCGCGGCACCCCGCCGGTGGAACTGCGCCAACCCCAGCCGGCGGCACCTGCCGCCGGCACCGCCCGCATCACGCCGGCCGCTTTCAGCTTTACCGGCAACACGGTGTTTTCCGGCGAGCTCCTGGCAGCGCTGCTCGCGTCCCGCCTGCAGCAGCCCACCAACCTCGCCGGCCTGACCGACGCGGCCAACACCATCAGTGCCTACTACCGGCAAAAAGGCTACCTGCTCACGCAGGCCTACCTGCCCGAGCAGGCTTTCCCCGCCGAGGGCGGCACCGTCACCATCGCCGTGCTGGAAGCGCGGGTAGGCCGCGTCACGGTGCGGGTCGACGGCACGGGCATTTCGCAGGCCTTTGCCGAAGCCCTCGTGGCCGGCCAGCTGAAGCCGGGCGACGCCGTCACCGACTACGCGCTCGACAAGCCCGTGCTGCTGCTGCGCGACCTGGCCGGCTACGATGCCGCCGCGACCGTCCAGCCCGGTGCGAACCCGGGCCAGGCCGATGTGCTGGTCACCGTGCAGGCCAAGGGCCCGCGCTTCGACGGGTCCGTGAGCGTCGACAACCACGGCGCGCGCGCCGCCGGCGCCGTACGCGCCGCACTCAACGCCAATCTCAACAACCTGCTGGGCCGCGGCGACGTGCTCGCCCTGAGCGTGCAGCAAAACGACCAGGCCGGCTCGGCCCTGTACCGCATCGGCTACACCGTGCCGGTGGGCGCGCAGGGCACGCGGCTGGGCCTGAGCCTGGCGCGGCTGGACTACGCGCTGGGCAAGCAGTTCCAGGCGCTGGGCGCTAGCGGCCGGGCGGACATCGCCGGCATCAGCGTTTCCCAGCCTTTGCTGCGCGGGCGTGGCACCAACCTCTACGGCTTCATCAGCGCCGAGCAGAAGAAACTGGTCGATGAGACCCGCACACCGGCGCTCGCCAGCGCACGCGACATCAGCGCGCTCAGACTGGGGCTGGCCGGCAACTTTATCGACGGCGTGGCGGGCGGCAGCGGCCTGAACAGCTACGCCGTGAACCTCACCTTCGGCCGTCTGGCGCTCTCCGCGGCCGACCAGGTGTTTGATGACGGCCTGGGCGGCCTGCGCACCGCGGGCGGCTTCAGCAAGCTGAACCTGGAATTCCAGCGCTCGCAGTTCTTCGACGCACCCTACAGCTTTCACCTCGCGGCGCAGGCCCAGCTTGCATCCAAAAACCTCAGCTCGGCCGAAAAAATGATGCTGGGCGGGCCCAACGGCGTGCGCGGCTACCCGGTGGGCGAAGGCGTGGGCGACGCCGGTTTCCTGCTGAACCTGGAGTCGCGTTACCAGTTCCCGCAGGCACCGTGGGGCGAGCCGCTGACCTTGCTGGCCTTTTACGACTTCGGCCGCGTGCGCTTCAACCAGAACGGCCCCACCCTGCCCAGCAATGCCAACACCTTGAGCCTGGGCTCCTTCGGTGTGGGCGCCACGCTGGGCCGGCCCGGCAAGTTCCTCATCAAAACCTACCTGGCCTGGCGCACCACGCCGGCACAGCCCTCCACCGGTGACCCCGACCGCGCGCCGCGCGCCTGGCTGTCGGCCCAGACCTGGTTCTAGTTACCCGTTACCTCCGAATGCCCACCATGACCACCACCTCCAATTCCCACGCCGCTTACCGTCCCTGGTCAGTGCGCACCGTGGTGGTCCGCCTCTCGCGCAAGCTCTCGGCCACCTACCGCATCCGCACCGGCCGCCGCCTGTCGCAATTGCTCGCGACGCTGCTGGCGGCCGTCTCGCCCTGGGCCACCGCCCTGCCCGAAGGCGCGCAGGTGGTGGCCGGCCAGGCCAGCGTCAGCACGCCCTCGGCCAATGCCATGGTGGTCAACCAGGCCAGCGACAAGGCCGTGCTCAACTGGCAAAGCTTCAACATCGGTACCGGCCAGTCCATGCAGTTCGTGCAGCCCGGCGCCGCCTCCGTCGCGCTGAACCGCGTGATCGGCAACGGCGCTTCGTCCATCTTCGGCTCGCTGAGCGCCAACGGCCAGGTCTTCCTGGTCAACCCTTCGGGCGTGATGTTCGCGCCCGGCGCGCAAGTCAACGTCGGCGGCCTGGTCGCCTCCAGCCTGGACATCAGCAACGGCGACTTCATGGCCGGCCGCTACAACTTCAGCGGCAGCGGCACTGGCGCCGTCAGCAACCACGGCAGCATCACCGCCGCGCGCGGCGGCTACGTGCTGCTGGCCGCGCCGCAAGTCACCAATACCGGCGCCATCAGCGCCGAAGCCGGCTCCGTCGGCCTGCTCGCGGGCTCGCGTGTGTCGGTCGACGCCTCGGGTGTGGGCCTGGTGAGTTTCTCGGTCGACGCCGCGGCCGCGCAAGCCGCCATCGACAACAGCGGCAGCATCACGGCCACAGGCGGCCAGGTCGCCGTGCTGGCCAGCGCCATGGGCGACGCGATGGCCACCGTCATCAACCAGTCGGGCGTGATACGCGCCAACTCGGCGGTGGAGCGCAACGGCACCATCGTGCTGAGCGGCGGCGCCACGGGCGTGGTCCATGTCTCGGGCACGCTGGACGCCAGCGGCGCGGCGGCCGGCCAGAGCGGCGGCACGGTGCAGGTGCTGGGCGACAAGGTCGCGCTGGACAGCGGCGCGCGGATTGACGCGTCCGGACAAGCCGGTGGCGGCACAGTGCTGGTGGGCGGCAGCTATCAGGGCAAGGGGCCGGAGCAGAATGCCGCGCTGACCCTGGTCGCATCCGACGCATTGATTGATGCCAGCGCCGTGGCTTCGGGCGACGGCGGCAAGGTCGTCGTCTGGTCGGATGGCAGCACCGGTTTCTTCGGCGGCATCAAGGCCACGGGCGGCGCACAAGCCGGCAATGGCGGCATGGTCGAGGTATCCGGCAAGAATACGCTGGCGTTCGACGGCGCTGTTGACATGAGCGCGGCGCACGGCACTGCGGGCACCTTGCTGCTGGATCCCCTGAATATCATTGTCGGCGCGGCAGGCCCGGCTACCTATGCCGATGTCAGTACCTTCGGCGCCCAGCCGGGCACTACGCAAACCGTGTCGGTTGGCACCCTCAATGCCGTCGCCGGCAACATCACGCTGCAGGCCACCAACGACATCACGCTGGGGAGCGCTTTTGTCGCGGGGGCCAACAAGAGCGTCAGCTTCGAGGCCAACAACAACATCAATATCAATGCCGCGCTCGCCACTTCGGGTAGCGGCGCTGTCAACCTGAAGGCCGACGCGGATGCGTCCGGCTTCGGCACGCTGGCGCTGGGCGCCTCCGTGACATCCCAGTCCGGCGGTATCGCCCTTTCCGGCGCGAGCATTACCAGCATCGCGACCGGCGCCATCATCACCACCGGCGCCGGCAATGCCAACGCCGGCAACGTCACCCTCAACGCCAGCGGCATCATCAACCTGGCCGGCGGCATCACCGCCAACGGCGGCGCGGCCACGGCCGGCAACCCGGGCCGCAGCGGCGGCGCCGTCAGCATTACGGGCGCGGGTGTCACGGTCGCCGCCATCACGGCCAGCGGCACTCCCGGATCCGGAGCCACGCAACCTGGCGGCGCCGGCGGCAACATCAGCATCACCTCCACCAACGGCATTGCCGCCACCGGCACCCTCGCGGCGAGCGGCGGCATTGCCGGCACAGGCGTCGCGGTGGGCGGCAACGCGGGCAGCATTACCCTGGCCAACAGCGGCGCCGGCAATATTGCGGTAGCCGGCCTGACGGCGAGCACCGGCAATGCGACGACCACGGGCGCCGGCGGCACGGCCGGCAGTGTTTCAGTGACCAACAGCGCGGCCGGCGCCAGCCTGGGCACCGGCAACATCACCACCACGGGCGGCGCCAACGGCGACGGCGGCGCCATCACGCTCAACTCCGCCGGTGCGCTCAGCGCGGGCATCGTCACCAGCAGCGGCGGAGGGACCTTGGCCAACACCTCGGGCCGCAATGCCGGCGCGATCAACATCACGGCGGCCGGCGCCATCACCGCGCTGGGCGCCGTGACGGCCAGCGGCACGGGCGCCAACACCACCGGCAACGGCGGCAACGCGGGAGCGGTTTCCATCAGCGCCGCGGGCGGCATCGCAGGCGCGACCATCGCCGCCGGCGGCGGGGGCGGCGCGGGCGCCAATGGGTCGGGCGGCAACGCGGGCGTCATCACGGTCACCAACAGCGGAAGCGGCAACATCGTGACGGCGGTGCTGGCAGCGCAAACCGGCGCGGCCACAGGCACCGGCGCCGCCGGCACGGCCGGCAGCATCGCCATCACCAACAACGCGGCCGCCGGCAACCTCAACACCGGTGCCATCAACACCGCGGGCGGCGCGGGCGGTAGCGGCGGCGCTGTCACGCTAGCCTCGCAGGCCGGCGTCACCGTGGCCGGTTTGCTGAACACCAGCGGCACCGTGCTGGCCGCCGGCACACGCGCCGGCAGCAACGCCGGCAACATCACGATCACCGGCGTAGACCGCTCCGTCACTGGCGTCATTACCGCCATCGGCAGCACGGCCAACGGCACCAACCAGGCCGGCGGCAATGCTGGTGTGGTCAGCATCACCGGCAGCGGCACGCTGGGCACCGTGGCCATCGCGGCGTCAACGGGCGCGGCCACCGGCACAGGTGCGGGCGGCACGGCCGGCAGCCTCACGCTGAACGGCACGGCGGTCACGGTCGGCGCGCTGACCACCATGGGCGGCGCCGACGGCGACGGCGGCAACATCAGCGCCACCTCGACGGCCGGCGTGCTAACGACGGGCGCCATCATTTCCAGCGGCGGCGCGGCCAATGCCGGCACCACGGGGCGCAATGCGGGCTCCGTCACGCTACAGGCTGCGGGCGGCCTGCTCACCGCCAGCACCATCACCGCCAGCGGCACCAACGGCACGCTCACAGGCGACCAGGCCGGCGGCAACGGCGCGGCGATTTCCATCACCGGCAACAGCGGCATCACGGTCAACACCCTCGCGGCCAGCGGTGGCGCGGGCGTGGGCACCAACGCGGCGGGTGGAAATGCCGGCAGCATCACGATCAGCAACAGCGGCAGCGGCGACATCGTCGCCGGAAATCTGGGGGCGCAAACCGGCAACGCGGTGGGCACCGGTGCCGGGGGTACGGCCGGCAGCATCACCGTCACCAACAACGCGGCTGCCGGCAACCTCAGCACCGCCGCCATCAACGCCTTGGGCGGCGCGGGCGGCAACGGTGGCGCGGTGACCCTGGCCTCGCAGGCCGGTGTCACCGTGACCAACTGGCTGAACGCCAACGGTGCGGCGCTGGCCGCCGGCACGCGCGCCGGCAGCAACGCCGGCAACGTCACCATCACGGGCGTGAACCGCTCCGTCACAGGCTTGATCAGCGCCATCGGCAGCGCGGCCAACGGCGCCAACCAGGCGGGCGGCAATGCCGGTGTGATCAGCATCACCGGCACCGGCACGCTGGACACGGCTGCGGGCATCGCGGCCTCGACCGGCGCTGCAACCGGCACGGGTGCCGGCGGCACGGCCGGCAGCATCACGCTGAACGGCAGCACCGTCACCACCGGCGCACTCACCACCACGGGCGGCGCCAACGCTGACGGCGGCGCCATCAGCGCCACCTCGACGGCCGGCGTGCTGACGACGACGGGCGCGATCATCTCCAGCGGCGGCACGGCCAATGCCGGCACCAGCGGGCGCAATGCGGGCGCCGTCACGCTGCAAGCCACGGGCGGTCTGCTCACAGCCACCACCGTCACCGCCAACGGCACCAACGGCACGCTCACAGGCGACCAGGCCGGCGGCAACGGCGCGGCGATTTCCGTCACCGGCAACAGCGGCATCACGGTCACCAACCTCACGGCCAACGGCGGCGCGGGCGTGGGCAGCAACGCGGCCGGCGGCAATGCCGGCAGCATCACCCTCAACAACAGCGCAAGCGGCAACATCGGCACCGGCACCTTGACCGCGCAAACCGGCAACGCGCTGGGCACAGGCGCGGGCGGCACGGCCGGCAGCGTCAGCGTCACCAACACGGCCGCCGCGGGAACGCTCTCCACCGCGGCCATCACCACGACGGGCGGCACCAAGGGCAACGGCGGCAATGTCAGCCTGTCGGCGCTGGGCCAGGTCGCCACCGCCAACAACAGCATCACCACCAGCGGCGGCGCCACCGTCAATGGCCTGGCCGGCCGCAATGCCGGCACGGTCACCATCAGCGGCGGCGGCCTCAACATGGGCACAGGCAGCATCACGGCCGGCGGCGGCGCGGCGGTGGCCACCTCTAACCAGAAGGGCGGCAGCGGCGCGGCCGTCAGCATCACGTCCACCGGAGCGGTCACCACGGCGGCCATCATCGCCAGCGGCGGTGCGGGTGGCACGACCAACGGCGATGGCGGCGACGCCGGCAGCATCAGCGTGCAGAACAACTCCACGACGGCCGGCGCGATTGCGCTGGGCGCGCTCACGGCACGCACCGGCGCGGCGGTGGGCACGGGTGCGGGCGGCGCGGCCGGCAGCATCAGCGTGAGCAACAGCGCGGCCGGCGCCAACCTCAGTACCGGCGCCATAGACAGCAGCGGCGCAGCCGGCGGCAACGGCGGCGCGGTGACGCTGGCCTCGCAGGCCGGGGTGACGGTCGCCGGCACGCTGAACACCAGCGGCACGGTGCTGGCCGGCGGAACCGGTGCCGGCCGCAATGCGGGCAATGTCACGATCACGGGCGTCAACCGTTCCGTCACCGGCCTCGTCAGCGCCAGTGGCAGCGCGGGCCTGGGCACCAACCAGGCCGGCGGCAATGCCGGTGTGGTCAGCATCACGGGCAACGGCACGCTGGATGCGGCTACGGGCATCCTGGCTTCGACCGGCGCTGCAACCGGCACGGGTGCCGGCGGCACGGCCGGCAGCATCACGCTGAACGGCAGCACCGTCACCACCGGCGCACTCACCACCACGGGCGGCGCCAACGGCGATGGCGGTGCCATCAGTGCAACGTCAACGGCCGGCGTCCTGACGGCGGGTGTCATCGCCGCCAGCGGTGGCGCAGCCAATGCAGGCACGACCGGCCGCAACGCGGGCACGGTGACCTTGCAGGCGACGGGTGGCCTGCTTACCGCCAGCAACATCTTCGCCAGCGGCACCGGCGGCTCGCCCACAGGCGACCAGGCCGGCGGCAACGGCGCGGCGATTTCCATCACCGGCAACAGCGGCATCACGGTTAGCAATCTCGCGGCCAGCGGCGGCGTGGGCGTGGGCACCAACGCGGCCGGCGGCAATGCCGGCAGCATCACCCTCAACAACAGCGGCAGCGGCAACATCGCCACCGGCACCCTGACCGCGCAAACCGGCATTGCGCTGGGCACGGGCGCGGGCGGCACTGCCGGCAGCGTCAGCGTCACCAACACGGCCGCCGCGGGAACGCTGTCGACCGCCGCCATCACCACGACGGGCGGCACCAAGGGTAACGGCGGCAATGTCAGCCTGTCCGCCCTGGGCCAGGTGTCCGTGTTGAACAACAACATCACCACCAGCGGCGGCGCCACCGTCAATGGCCTGGCCGGCCGTAACGCCGGCACGGTCACCATCAGCGGCGGCGGCCTCAACATGGGCACCGGCACCATCACGGCCAATGGCGGCGCGGCGGCTGCTGCGTCGAACCAGAAGGGTGGCAGTGGCGCGGCCATCAGCATCACGTCCACCGGGGCAGTTACCACGGCGGCCATCACTGCCAGCGGCGGTGCGGGTGTGGGCACCAACGCGGACGGTGGCGATGCCGGCAGCATCACGGTGACCAACAGTACCAGCGGCAATATCAACACTGGAGCCTTGACCGCGCAAACCGGCGCGGCGGTGGGCACAGGTGCGGGCGGCGCGGCGGGCAGCATCAGCCTCACCAACAACGCAGCCGGCGCCAACCTCAGCACCGGGGCCATCAGCACGGTGGGTGCCGCTGGCGGCAACGGCGGCGCGGTCACGCTGGCCTCACAGGCCGGGGTGACGGTTGCCGGCACGCTGAACACCAGCGGCACGGTGCTGTCCGGCGGAACCGGCGCCGGCCGCAATGCGGGCAATGTCACGATCACGGGCGTGAACCGCTCCGTCACCGGCCTCGTCACCGCCAGCGGCAGCGCGGGCCTGGGCACCAACCAGGCCGGCGGCAATGCTGGCCTGGTCAGCATCACCGGCAGCGGCACGCTGGCCGCCGCCGGGGGCATCACGGCCTCGACCGGCGGTGCGACCGGCACAGGCGCCGGCGGCACGGCCGGCAGCATCACACTGAACGGCACGGCTGTGACCACAGGCGCGCTGACCACCACCGGCAGTGCCAACGCTGACGGCGGTGCCATCAGCGCCACCTCCACGGCCGGCGTGCTGACGATGGGCGCCATCATCTCCAGCGGCGGCACGGCCAATGCCGGCACCAGCGGACGCAATGCAGGCGCCGTCACGCTGCAGGCCGCAGGCGGCCTGCTCACCGCCAGCACCATCACCGCCAGCGGCACCAACGGCACGCTCACAGGCGACCAGGCTGGCGGCAACGGCGCGGCGATTTCTATCACCGGCGACAGCGGCATCACGGTTAGCAATCTCGCGGCCAGCGGCGGCGCGGGCGTGGGCACCAATGCCGCCGGCGGTAGTGCCGGGAGCATCGCGGTCAACAACAGCGGCAGCGGAAACATCAGCACCGGCACCTTGACCGCGCAAACCGGCAATGCCTTGGGCACAGGCGCGGGCGGCACGGCCGGCAGCATCAACGTGAGCAATGCCGCAGGCAACCTCACGGCAGGCACCATTACCACGCTGGGCGGCACTTCAGGCCATGGCGGCAATGTCAATATCTCGGCCGCCGGCGGTACTGTCGCCGTGGGCGCCATCAACACCACCGGCGGCGCGGCCATCGGCACGGCCAACGGCCGCAATGCCGGCACTGTGGACGTCTCGGGGGCCGGTGTCACCACGGCCGCCATCTCGGCCAACGGCAGCAACGGCAGCGGTACCGGCGTGGGCGGCAACGGCGCCGCGATCAACGTGAATTCCACGGCGGCCATCAGCAGCACCGGCACGCTCAGCGCGATCGGCGGCAACGGCGTGGGCATCGGCCAGGCCGGCGGGCAGGGCGCGGCGGTATCGGTCGTTTCGACGGGCGGCAATGTGTCGGTCGCGGCGATCACGACAAGCGGCGGCAATGCCGGCGCTTTGGGTGCGGCGGCGGGCGGCAATGCCGGCGGCATCACCCTCGATGCGGCGGGCGCCACGCCCACCATCACGCTGGCCGGCGGCCTCACGGCGCTGGGCGGCAACCAGGTCGGTGCCGCGGTCTCGGGCGCAGGCGGCGCGATCCGCATCAAGGACGATGCCCTGCTCAATGCGGCCAGCATCACGCTGGATTCGCGCGGCGGCAATGCCGGCGTCGGCGTCGGCGCCAACATCCAGTTCGACGGCGCGGTCAACAGCCTGGCTTCGGGCCGCGCGCTGGTGCTGCAGGCGGGCAAGGGCGATGTTGCCATTACCGGCACCACGGGCGCCAGCCTGGCCCTGTCGGCCCTGACGGTGACCGCCAACGACATCGCCGTGGGTGCCATAGGCGGCGCCTCGGCCGGCGTCAGCGGCGCCACCTCGCTGACGGCCACCACCAACGGCGCCGACACCGGCGACATCAGCCTGAACGGCGCGCTCAACGTCAATGCGCTGACGCTCACGGCCGGCAGCGCTCTCACGCAGACCAGCGCCATCAAGGCCACCACCGCCACCCTGGCGGTGGGTGCCGGCAACAACATCGCGCTGAACAACGCGGGCAACGATTTCAGCGGCGCGGTGTCGGTGGTCTCGGGGCTCAACGTCAGCCTCGCGGACGCCAACGCGCTGGCGCTGGGCACCTCCACGGTCTCCGGCACGCTGACGGTGAACACGGCCGGCGCCATCACACAAACCGGCGCCCTCACCGTGACCGGCGCGACCACGCTGGCTGCCGGTGCGACCAACGACATCACGCTGGCTAACGCCGGCAACAATTTCTCCAGCGTGGCCGTCACCAGCGGCAACAACGTTTCGCTGCGCGACAGCAACGCCATCGCTCTGGGCGCTTCCACGGCCGCCACCAGCCTGACGGTCGTGGCCGGCGGCGCCATCACCCAGACGGGTGCCATCACCGCGCCCACGCTGGTCGCCAAGACGCTGGTCAACGCCGGCGCCGCGATCACGCTGAACAACGCCGGCAACGAAGCCGCCAGCGTGGACCTGCGCGCGCGCGATGCCGCCGATGCGGTCAATGCCGCCGGCGCAATTTCCTACCGTGATGCCACCGGCTTCAATGTGGCCGCGGTCAACACCACGGGCACGCTGGCGCTGCAATCCAACGGCAACATCACGCAGTCGGGCGCCGTCACGGCCGCCTCGCTGGCGGTGGCCGGCACCGGCGCCGGTTCGCTGAATTTCGGCACCCAGGCCAACGCCATCGCCGCCCTCAACAGCATCACGGCGGCCGGCGGCTTCGCGCTGAACAACGGCAACAACGGCGTGACGCTGACGGGCAACCTCGGCACCACCAACAGCGCGGTCTCCATAGACACCGGCACCGGCAGCTACACGCAGAACAACTTCGACGTGACCGCCGGAACCGGGCCCATCACGATCACGGCCGACACGGTCGCCATCGCCGCGAACACCGGCAACAACGCGCTGGCCACCAGCGGCGTGCTCACACTCAAGGCCAAGACCGCGAGCCGCACCATGTCGCTGGCGGGCGCCGCCGGCTTTGACCTCACGGCCGCGGAAATCACCGCTTTTGCGACAGGCGCCACCGGTCCCATCGTGATCGGCGATACGGCCAGCACCGGCGTGATGACGATAGGCGGGCCGGTCGCCCTGGCCGGCAAGACGCTGACGCTCAATGCCGGCTCCATCACCGATGTGGGCGTGCAGACCATCACCGCGCAGAACGTTTCGCTCAACGCCAACGGCCAGATCGGCACGGACGCCAGCAACGGCATCGACATCGCAGCCACCAACCTCAGCGTCAACACCACGGGCAATGCCAACGCCTTTGTGCGCAGCGCGGGCGCCGTCAACCTCGGCGTGGGCGCTACGGCCTCCAACGTGGGCAGCGGCACGCTGGACCTGGCGGCGCTGGGCGCGGTCACCCAGACGGCGGGCACGGGCAACATCACGGCCGGGACGCTGAAGGTCAAAACGCTGGTCAATGCCGGTGCCGCCATCACGCTGAACAACAGCGGCAATGCCGGCACGGCCATCAACCTGCAGTCGCGCAATGCCGCGGACACGGCCAACGCGGCCGGCGCCGTCCAGTACGCCAGCGCGGGCGGATTCGACGTGGCGGCGATTGCCACCACCGCCAACGCCACCTTGTCCGCCGGCGGCGCCGTCAGCCAGTCCGGCGCTATCGCGGCCTCGGGGCTTGCGCTGACGGGCACAGGCGCCTATACGCTTACCAACGCGGGCAACGCCGTCACCACGCTGGCCGCCAGTACCGGCAGCGTGGACTACAAACAGGCCGGCGCGCTGGCCGTGGGAACCGTCGGCGCCACCGCCGGCGTGACGGCGAGCGGCACGGTCAAGATTGAAACCACCGGTGCGGCCTCCAACCTCACGCTGAACAGCGCCGTGAGTTCCTCGGCCACCGGCGATGCCGTGGTCTTGAAGGCCGGCAGCGCCAATGCCGCCGGCGTCAGCACCGGCGGCCAGCTCATCAACAACGTGGGTGCGGGCGGCATCGTGGCCGCATCCGGGCGTTACCTGGTGTACAGCGGCGACCCCGGCGCCACGCTCGAAGGCGTCGCCGGTTACAGCAAGCGCTACAACAGCGATGCCAGCTATGTGCCGGCCGGCAGCGCGAACACTTTCCTCTACCGCATCGCACCGACCTTGACCGTCACCGCCGACAACAAGAGCAAGGTCTACGGCGACACTAACCCGCTGCTCACCGGCGTGGTGGGCGGCCTGATTGACGGCGACACCGTCGCCGGCCAGGGCGTGAACTACACGACCACGGCCGTCGACCGGACCGCCGTGGCGGCCGGCCCGGTGGCCATCACCGCGGGCGTGGGGGCCAACAGCGAAAACTACACCCTGGCCCTGACCAATGGCGCGCTCACCATCACGCCGCGCGCGCTGACGGTCAGCGCCACCGGCCAGAATCGCGTGTACGACGGCGGCACCACCGCGACCGTCACGCTCGCTGACAACCGCCTCAGCGGCGACGTGCTGACCGCGAGCAATACGGCAGCCAGCTTCCTCGACAAGAACGTCGGCACCGGCAAGACGGTGAACGTCAGCGGCATCGGCATCACCGGCACCGACGCCGGCAACTACAGCGCCAACACCACCGCCGCGACCACGGCCGACATCACGCAGCGCGCGCTCACGGTCAGCGCCACCGGAGTCAACAAGGTCTACGACGGCAATATGACGGCCGGCGTGACCCTGGCCGACAACCGCGTCGCCGGCGATGTGCTGACGGCCAGCAACACGGCGGCCAGCTTTGGCGACAAGAACGTGGGCACCGGCAAGGCCGTCAGCGTGAGCGGCATCGCCCTCACCGGCACCGACGCCGGCAATTACAGCGTCAACACCACCGCCGCGACCACGGCCGACATCACGCAGCGCGCCCTCACCGTCAGCGCCACCGGCCAGAACCGGGTTTACGACGGCGGCACCGTTGCCACTGTCACTTTGTCCGACAACCGCGTCGCGGGTGATGTGCTCAGCGCCAGCAATACCGCTGCCAGCTTTGGCGACAAGAACGTGGGCACCGGCAAGGCCGTCAGCGTCAGCGGCATCGGCCTCACTGGCACCGACGCCGGCAACTACAGCGTCAACACCACCGCCGCGACCACGGCCAATATCACCCAGCGCGCCCTCACGGTCAGCGCCACGGGAAGCAACAAGGTCTACGACGGCAACACCACCGCTGGCGTGACCCTCGCGGACAACCGCGTCGCGGGCGATACGCTTACCGCCAGCAACACGGCCGCGAACTTCGCCGATAAGAACGTCGGCATCGGCAAGGCCGTCAGCGTGGGCGGCATCGCCATTACCGGCACCGACGCCGGCAACTACAGCGTCAACACCACCGCGGCCGCCACGGCCAACATCACGCAGCGCGCCCTCACGGTCAATGCCACGGGAAACAACAAGGTCTACGACGGCGGCACCGCCGCCGGCGTGACCCTGACGGACAACCGCGTCGCGGGCGACGTGCTCAGCGCCAGCAATACCGCTGCCAGCTTCGCCGACAAGAACGTCGGCACCGGCAAGGCTGTGAGCGTGGCCGGCATCGGCATCAGCGGCACAGATGCCGGCAACTACAGCGTCAACACCACGGCGGCGACCACCGCCGACATCACGCAGCGCGCCCTCACGGTCGGCGCCGCGGCACAAAACAAGGTGTACGACGGCGGCACGGCCGCAACGGTGACGCTCAACGACAACCGTGTTGCCGGCGACGTGCTCGCCGCCAGCAACACGTCGGCGGCCTTCACCGACAAGAACGCCGGCATCGGCAAGACGGTGAACGTCGGCGGCATCGCCATCACGGGTACCGACGCCGGTAATTACAGCGTCAACACCACGACCACCACCACGGCGACCATCACGCCGGCCTCCATCGCCAATGTCAGCGGCATCACCGCCGCCGACAAGGTGCAGGACGGCACCACGGCCGCCACGCTGGCGACCGGCGCCGCGGCCTTTACCGGCCGCATAGGCGCGGACGTGCTGACGGTGGGCGCCGCGACCGGCAACTTCGACACACCCGCGGTCGGCAGCGGCAAACCCGTCAGCATCACCGGCATCACGCTGTCGGACGCGGACGCCGGCAATTACGTGCTGCTCAACACCACGGCCGCGACCACGGCCAACATCACGCCGGCGCCGGCCAATATGGCCGAGCGGACCGGGGATTTGCGTGTCGTCAACGGCACCGCGCTGCCGGTGCTGGAAGCCGACGACCGGCGTGAACAGGCCTTCCGCCGCGCGGCCGGCATACGGAGCACGCAGGAACTGGCCGAGACGACGGAAGCACCACCCTTCCGCCTGGCGGGCTTTCCCGACACGCCCAATGCCGCCAATCCGGCGCAGGGCGACTGCACCGTCGGGGCCGGTACCGTGAATTGCCTGGCCGGCGTGCCGCAGGCGGGCTCGGGGCAGTAAGCGGCGCCATCCGGCGTTGACCTGGCCCGTCTGCGCTTGCGGACGGGATTCACCGCCTGATGTCGTTTTCGCCGGGTATCATGTGGCCGACAACTCACTTCATAGCAAAGGGGAGCGCGCCATGGCACTAATGGACTTCATCAAGAAACAGTTCATCGACATCATCCAGTGGACCGAGGACGGCGACGGCACCTTGGCCTGGCGTTTCCCGATGGCCGACATGGAGATCCAGTACGGTGCCTCGCTCACCGTGCGCGAGTCGCAGATGGCGGTGTTCGTCAACGAGGGCAAGGTCGCCGACGTCTTCGGCCCCGGCATGTACAAGCTGACCACGCAGACCATCCCGGTCCTGACCTACCTCAAGAACTGGGACAAGCTATTCGAATCGCCCTTCAAGAGCGACGTTTACTTCTTCAGCACGCGCCAGCAGATCGACCAGAAGTGGGGCACGCCCCAGCCCATCACAATCCGCGACAAAGACTTCGGCGCCGTCCGCCTGCGCGCCTTCGGCAACTACAACTTCCGCATCGCCGACCCCAAGCTTTTCCACACCGAGATCTCGGGCACGCGCGAGCGCTACAGCACGGCCGACCTCGACGGCCAGCTGCGCGGCCTGGTGCTGCAGAATATTTCCAACGCCATCGCCTCCAGTGAAATCGCCTTCCTGGACCTGGCCGCCAACCAGCTGGCCTTCGCGCAGGCGCTGGTCACGCAACTCACACCCGAGTTCGCCAAGATCGGATTGAAGCTCGAGGGCATGACGGTGCAGAACGTCTCGCTGCCCGAAGAGCTGCAAAAAATCCTGGACCAGAAAATCGGCATGGGCATGGTCGGCAACGACATGGGCAAGTTCATGCAGTACCAGACGGCGCAGGCGATCCCGAAGTTCGCCGAGGGCGCAGGCGGTGGTGGCGGCATTGCCGGCGACGCCATGGGCCTGGGCGCCGGCGTGGCGCTGGGCCAGGTGCTGGCGCAAAACCTGCAGCAAGGCCTGCAGGGCAATCCTGCGCAGGCCGCCGCGGCGGCTGCCGCCGCCGTCAAGCCCGACGACGTGATGGCCACGCTCGAGAAGCTCGGCGAACTCAAGGCCAAGGGCATCCTCACGCAGGAAGAGTTCGACGCCAAGAAGGCCGAGCTGCTCAAGAAGCTGGTCTGATGCCGGTTCTGCCGCGCATCGTTCACTGACCGCCCATCTTGGCATCCGAGCCCCAGCAACGCGCGTACCGCGCGCCGTGTCCCGGCTGCGGCGCGCCCGTTGAATTTCGCAGCGCGCAGTCCACGCACGCGGTTTGCGGCTATTGCCAGAGCACGGTCGTGCGCGATGGCGACACCTTGTCGCGCATCGGCAAGATGGCCGAGCTGTTCAATGACTTCAGCCCGCTGCAATTGCAGGCCTCGGGGGTCTGGCAGGGCCGCAACTTCACGCTGGTCGGCCGCCTGCAATATCGGTACGCGCAAGGCACCTGGACCGAGTGGTACGCCGTGCTGGACGACGGCAAGCCGGCCTTCCTGAGCGAAGACAACGGCGCTTACGTTTTCAGCCTGCCCACCAGCCTGAAGCGCGAGGTGCCGCCGGCCCAGAGCTTCCGCGTCGGCGCCACCACCGCCATCAACGCCAAGCCCTTCAGCGTGGCGTCGAACGAGGGCGTGTCGCTGCTGTCGGCGCAGGGCGAGCTGCCGCGCCTGCCGGCGCTGGGCGCGCCTTTTGCGATGGTCGAATTGCGCAGTGCCGACGGCGATGTGCTCAGCATCGACTACGGCATGGTGGCCGGCGGCGGGACGCCCGCGCTGTCGCTGGGCCGTGCCGTGCTGCTGGACGAGCTCAAGCTCAGCGGCCTGAAGGACGAATCCGCCAAGGACGAAAAAGGCAAGCAGTTCAGCTGCCCCAACTGCGGCGCGCCGGTCGAGGTCACGCTGGCCGGCAGCAAAAGCATCACCTGCCGCTCCTGCAACAGCATCATCGACCTCACGCAGGGCACGGGCGCCGCGCTCAAACATGCGATCCAGGACGAGCCCGTCAGCCCATTGATCGCCCTGGGCAGCATAGGCCAGCTGTCGGGCGCGCAATGGCAGGTCGTGGGTTTCCAGCACCGCATGGGCTACGAGGCCGACGACCCGGACGAGCATTTCGGCTGGGACGAATACCTGCTCTACAACCAGAAGCGCGGGTTTACGTTTCTGGTCGATGCCGAGGACGGCTGGAGCCTGGTCAAGCCCATCACCGGCGCGCCCATCTTCAAGCCCGGCGAAAACAGCGCCGTTTACCTCAAGACGAACTACCCGCTGCAAAGCAGCTACCAGGCCGAAACCAGCTATGTCGCCGGCGAGTTCTACTGGCAGGTCCAGCGCGGGCAAAAGACGTATAACCGGGACTTCCGCAGCGGCAGCGCCTTGCTGTCGCAGGAAGAAGCGCCCCATGAAATCACCTGGTCCAGCGGCAGCAAGCTGGACGGCGAGCTGGTCGCCAAGGCCTTCAAGCTCGACGGCAAGAAGGATTTGTTCAAGCGCGAAGACGCCAAGCCGCTGAGTGGTGCCGCCGGCATGGGCTGCGGCACCATCATCGTGGTGGTGCTGCTGATTTTGCTGTTCCTCTTTCTGATAGGCCGCTGCTCAAGCTGCGACCCGAAGATTGAAAATTGCTCCTCCTCCAGCAGCGCGCGCAGTTCCGGCGGCTCGTTCGGCGGTTTTTCCGGCGGGGGCGGCCACAAATGAAGGCTGCCTCTTTTTGTTTCTTCTGTTCAACCTGGCAGACTTTTTCTGGAGACCATCATGGGACTTGAATGGCTTAAACCCGCCGCTTTCCTCGGCTCGATTTTGTTCGCGCTGATCGGCGTGATCATCTTCTGGCTGAGTTTTGTCATCATCGACAAGATCACGCCTTATGACTTGTGGCTGGAAATTGTCGAGAAGCAGAATGTGGCGCTGGCGCTGGTCGTCGCTGCGATGGCGCTGGGCATTTGCATTATCGTAGCCGCCGCCATCCACGGCTAGGCTCGTTCCGGGCTACTGCGCGGACCGGGGGCGGCGTTGGTCCGGTGCTCGGAATCCTCACGTACCTGAAGTACGTTCCGGTTCCTGTGCTCCGTCCGCCTTGCCCGCGGCCCGCTCGCTACGCCCTGTGCGCCGCCGTTGATCGGCTCGCTGCGCGTCGCCTCACTTACTCTCTGCAATCATCTGCTCTGCCTTGAACACTGAAACCCCCTCCACCACCCCACCGCGCCCCCTCGAGGTCGCGCTGCTGGCCAGCGTCTTTGTCGTGGCGGCCTGTGGGCTGGTGTATGAGCTGGCGGCGGGGGCTCTGGCTTCTTACCTGCTCGGTGATTCGGTGCTGCAGTTTTCCACCATCATCGGCAGCTATCTGTTCGCCATGGGCATCGGGTCCTGGCTGTCGCGGTTTTTCGAGCGGCAGCTGCCGGCCCATTTTTTGCGCATTGAGTTGATGGTGGCGCTGGTCGGTGGGGCCTTGCCGGCCGTGCTGTTCCTGGCGAATGCTTATGTCCCCGGCGCGTTCCGCTTTCTGCTGTATGCCATGGTGCTGCTGGTGGGCACGCTGGTGGGGCTGGAGATTCCGCTGGTGATGCGCATCCTGCGGCGCAACGTCGCGCTCAAGGAACTGGTCTCGCAGGTGCTGACCTTCGACTACCTGGGCGCGCTGGCGGTGTCGCTGGCGTTTCCACTGGTGCTGGTGCCGCAGCTGGGCCTGATCCGCACCGGCATGCTGTTTGGCCTCATGAACGCGGCCGTCGCGCTGTGGGCGCTGTGGCTGTTCCGCCATGAGCTGCGGCACGTCAAGGCGCACGCCATGGCCTGCCTGGCGGTGTTGTGCGCACTGGGCGCCGGCTTTGTGGGCGCGAACCAGATCACCACGCTGGCCGAAGACCATTTTTACCAGGACCGCGTGGTCTTCACCGCCACCACGCCTTACCAGCGCATCGTGGTGACCAACGGCCGCGGCGGCCACCGGCTGTTCCTCAACGGCAACCTGCAGTTCGCCGAGCGCGACGAATACCGTTACCACGAAGCGCTGGTGCACCCGGTGATGAGCGCGCACGGCGCCCCCAAAAAAGTCGCCGTGCTGGGCGGCGGCGACGGCATGGCGGTGCGCGAGATCCTCAAGTACCTCGGTGTGGAAAGCATCACGCTGGTCGAGCTGGACCCGGCCATGACCGATCTCTTCAGCCAGCAGCCGGCCTTGAAGCGCCTCAACGGCGACGCCTTGTTGTCGCCCAAAGTGAAGGTGGTGAATGCCGACGCCTTCCAGTGGCTGGACAAGAGCGCGGACATGTTCGACATCATCGTGGTCGACTTCCCCGACCCCACCAATTTTTCGATCGGCAAGCTCTATACCAACTCGTTCTACGCGCTGCTCGACAGCCACCTTTCGGCCAGCGGCTATGCGGTGATCCAGACCACCTCGCCGCTGGTGGCGCGCCGCAGCTACTGGACGGTGGTGAACACGCTGGAGGCCGTGGGCCTGAAGACCGCGCCTTACCATGCCAATGTGCCCAGCTTCGGCGAATGGGGTTTTGTGGTCGCCAGCCGACGGCCTTTCAGCCCCGCGACACAAGCCGGCGCCCTGCCCTCCGGCCTGCGTTTTCTGGACCCGCAAACCCTGCCGCTGCTGTTTGATTTCCCGGTCGACATGGCGCGCGTGCCGGCGCCCGTCAACCGGCTCTCCAACCAGGAGCTGGTGCACAGCTACGAGCAGGAATGGGGCAAGGTGCTGCGTTGAAGCGCCGTGATTTTTTGGCAGCGTCCGCGTTGCCATTGGCGCTGGCCGGCTGCAAAGAGGCTCGGCACATCGACGGCGGCTTTATCGGCGTGAACCACGAACGCGGCCACACGCTGCGCCCGTCCGCTAACGGCGAAACGCGTGCCTGGCCCTCCCCTTCGGTCACCCGGCGCACCCGTGTGCTGATTGCCGGCGGCGGTGTCGCCGGCCTCGCGGCGGCGCGCGCGCTGCGCCTGCGCGGCATGAATGATTTCGCGATGCTGGAGCTTGAGGACAGCGCCGGCGGCAACAGCCGCGGCGGCGTGGTCGGCGGCCTGCCTTGTCCGCTGGGCGCGCACTACCTGCCGGTACCCGGCGACGGTGCACGCGAGGTGCAGGATTTTCTCGAAGAGCTGTCGCTGCGCCGGCGCGTGGCCGGCCGCTGGGAATATGACGAGCGCCACCTGTGCCACAGCCCGCAGGAGCGCCTCTTCATCAACGGCCAGTGGCAGGAGGGCCTGCTGCCCCAGCAGGACATGGACGTCGCGCTGCTGGCCGACTACCAGCGCTTTGCGCGGCTGGTGCGGCAGGCCGCGGAAGCCGCGCCCTTTTCGATTCCGCTTTCCGGCAGCGCACCGCCGCCGCCGCACCGCGTGCTGGACAGCCTGACTTTTGAAGCCTGGCTGGACCAGCAGCAGCTCACGCGCGCGCCGCTGCGCTGGTACCTCGACTACTGCTGCCGCGACGACTACGGCGCCGGCCTGGACACGGTTTCGGCCTGGGCCGGCATCCATTATTTCGCGAGCCGCCACGGCTTCCAGGCGCCCGGCGAGCCGCCTTCGGCCGAGCGCGACGCCGGCGTGCTGACCTGGCCCGAAGGCAACGGCTGGCTCACGCGGCAACTGGCCGCGCCGCTGGGCGAGCGCCTGCATACCGGCCGTGTGGTCATCCGCGTCGCCGCGGGCCGGCACGGCGTGGAGGTCGACGCCTTCAACGCGGCCACGCAGGCCGTGGAACGCTGGCAGGCCGAGCACTGCATCCTCGCCCTGCCCTTGTTCATCGCCGCCCGCGTCGTGGAAAGCCCCCCGCCCGCGCTGCGCGAAGCCGCCGGCCAGCTGCGCTATTCACCCTGGCTGGTCGCCAACCTGCACATTGATTCAGCCCTGCACGACCGGCCCGGCGCCGCGCCCAGCTGGGACAACGTGGTCTACGGCGACAACCCCGGCCTGGGGTACGTCGACGCCACGCATCAGAGCCTGCAAGCCGTGCCCGGTGCCACGGTGCTCACGTATTACCGCGCTTTCGGCATTGGGGCGGCTGGTCGCAAGGCCCTGTATGAGCGGCCCTGGACGCACTGGCGCGACAGTGTGCTCACCGAACTCTCGGTGCCGCATCCCGACCTGCCTGGCAAGGTCACGCGCATGGAGGTTATGCGGTACGGGCATGCTATGAGTACGCCCGTACCGGGGGTGCGGAGCAGTTCGGCGCTGCGGGCCTTGCAAGACGCTTTGCCTTTGCCTTGGCGGCGGCTGCATTTTGCGCATGGTGACTTGTCTGGGTATTCGGTGTTTGAAGAGGCGTTTTCTCAGGGGCATAGGAGAGGCGCGTCTTTGGGATTGGTTTGAGGGGTTTCCGACGGAGTGGTCTTCTCTTGGTTCTGCTGGCCGGGGGTTGCCCGGCTGCAAGTAACTTTCTTTTGCTTCGCCAAAAGAAAGTCACCAAAGAAAAGGCGACCCGCAGTCTGGGTCCCTACGCTTCGCTGCGGGCAACCTGCGGTGCTCGACTACGGCGGGGTCTCGCGCAAACTCGCTTCGCTCAGACAAGCGCGAT